>JAOUMJ010000034.1 GCA_029881495.1 Nitrospinota bacterium
TGACAGGGTCCTCTGCTCGAGGCTTGGCGTAGAAGCCGTACAGATGATCAAGCGTAAAGAGTTCGGTATGATGGCCTGCTTGAGGACGCCTCATATCAAGACTGTTCCTCTCAAAGAAGCCGCTGTTAACAGAACTGTGGAGGCGGACAATCCGGTTGTCCAGTCCGCAAAATCAATAGGGATTTCATTTGGCGACTGATCCTGATCCGTTTGTTCTTTAGAACATCGAAAGGCCGTATCTAACTTTTTGAAGGCTGGAAGTCACATAGACGCAGCTGGACGATCTTGAACATTTCTCCCCTGTTTATGACGGTCGGCGTTACGACAATATCGTAAACTCCCTCTCCGTTTTCAATTTCCTTAAACTTCTCCGACATGCTGAATCCTATGCCATCTATCACCCTGTCCTTATAACTAACCTCGAATCTGATATGCTCCTTTTCACGGCCAACCAGATACGGCTTGCTGACAAACGACACCCCCTTGATCAAGAATTTTGGATAGGGGTATTGCGGACCGAAAGGGCCAAGTTCAAGGATATCTTCAACCGATTCAAGATAAAGCTGATCCAGCGTCGCAACCTTATCTATCTGCATGACCTTATCAGTCGGCTCTATCGGCAATCCTTCCGCGGCAATTTTGATAAACTCATTTTTGAAGGTCTGCATATTCCCGACATTCAGCGCCAGACCTGCTGCATACTTGTGTCCGCCAAAATGGAGAAGAAGGTTCCGGCAGCGCGACAAGCCTTCATAGACGTGGAATGTTGGGGTACTCCTAGCAGAACCCTGGCAAATGTCACCTTCGATATTAAGCAGTATAGTTGGCAAATTATATCGTTCTACGACTTTTGAGGCTACTATTCCAATGACCCCCTGGTGCCACCCTTCCGAGGCAAGCACGATAGCCTTGTCCTTTTCAAGATCGACTTCCGATTCTATCAACGCCACAACCTCTCCAAGAATCCTCGCCTGAAGGTGCTGTCTTTTGGAATTCTCATCATCCATCATTTTCGCGATCTCCTTGGCATGGTTCTTATCCTCGGTGGTAAGGAGTTCGACGCCGAGACCGGCATTATGAAGCCTTCCTATAGCATTCAGCCTCGGTGCGAGGAAAAACCCTATATCCGTGTCTGCTATCGGCCTTGTGCCGAAATTTCCAAGGTTCATCAAGGCCCTTAAGCCTACCTTTCGGCTTTTCGCCATCTCCGCAAGACCAAGTCGTACCAACAGATGATTTTCGCCGATTAAAGGAACCATATCCGCAAGCGTTCCCAATGAGACAAGATCCAGACTTCTTTTGAGGTTCGGCTCGTTTTTCCTGTCAAGAATTCCTTCCTTGATGAAGGTATCCTTCAAGGCGCAGATTAGTTTGAACGCTATACCGACACCGGCAAGATGTTTAAAGGGATATCCGCATTCCGGCATTGACGGATTCAGCAGTGCACACGCGTTTGGAAGCGTCTCGGATACCTGGTGATGATCTGTTATTATTACGTCCAATGCAAGCTCGTTTGCCAAACCCACCTCTCTTACCGAAGTGACTCCGCAATCGACGGTTATCAGCAGATTTGCCCCTTCTTCGGCAATCTTTCTGATGGCTGCTTCGTTCAGTCCATATCCTTCATCGACCCTGTGCGGTATGTAATAGGACACATTAATGCCGAGGTGTTTAAAAAAAAGCATGAGAAGCGAAGTCGAAGACATGCCGTCGACGTCATAATCGCCGAAAATCGTTATCTTCTCCTTGTTTCGCACGGCCCTGGAGATCCTTTCCACCGCCCTATCCATTCCGGATATCAGAAACGGCGAATGAAGATCGTCAAAACCTGAATAAAGGAATTTTTCCGCTTTTTCGACAGTATCGATGCTCCTGTTAATAAGTATCCTCGCAACCAGCGGATTGAGATGGAGCTTGTTTTCAAACTCGGCTTGAACACCCTCATTTCCGGAGAGTATTTCCCAAGTGAAGTTCGTGTTAATAGCCGTCCGCCTTGTCGAACTGCCTCAGAAGGCGGTGTTGTACATCAAGTATCTCGCCGTTTTCACAAGGCAAATTATTAAAGAGGATGGAAAAGGCAAGTATATCTCCTGAATCGACCGGATAAAAGCCGGAAAGCGCACTCACGCTATTGAGAGTTCCAGTTTTAACCCTTATTGTTTTATTAGTGGATACCATCCTCTCCTCCACGGATCCATCCTTTCCCATAAGAGCGAGCGATGTGATGAATTCCGGCCCATATTCCCATTTTTTATACGCATGCTCAAGAAGATGAACTATAAGCGAGGTTGTAAGCCTGTTTTCCCTGGCAAACCCGGACCCGTCGTAGATTCTATATGAATCACTGTTGAATCCCATATTTCCCAGAAACTCCTCCACCCTCTTTACCCCATCGGATTGAGAACCGGGCGCGGCAACCGACTCGGCGGATATTGTTTTCAGAATATGTTCAGCCATGAAATTGTTGCTGTATTTATTCATGAAGGCAACCTGGTCGAAAAGCGGCTTGGATTCGTAAATGAACAGGCTCTTTGATTCTCCCTCTGGAAGATCATGAACCACCCCTCCGCCAAAAGTAACTCCCGACATGCTGAGAAAATGGATGAATGTCATACCAAAATATTCTAATGGATACTTCACGGAGCGGTAATAGATAAGGTCTTTGCTCTCGGAATGGATCTGTCCACCTACTACTACGGTTTCGCCGCCACCCTGTCTCTTTTTAAAATCAAGTGTAATTTTACTTCTACCCCTGTTTACGACCCGGACATTGTTTATCAGGCTGAAATATGGCGAATCCGGACTTAGTGATACTACGGCCTTCCCTCCTGTTTGTATCGGCGGAAAAATTGAAATCGCGAAACTGTTAAAGTTGAATGATAGCGCCCCTATCGGCGCTTCGTATGCGCGTCTTTTACTGGATGGTTTCCAGCCCTTTGGGAAAGGAACCAGTTCAAAATAGCTCTCATCAAGTATCAAATTCCCGGTTACGCGGTTGACCCCCCTTTTCTTCAGCTCATTCGCCATAAGGAAAAGGTCTTCGATAACGATGTGCGGGTCACCTCCCCCTGAAATAATAAGGTCTCCATTTATTACATCTCCAACTCTCGTGCCTGTATGGGAAAAATGTGTTTTGAAAATGTAATCCGGCTTGAGTATTTCCAGAGCCGCTATTGAAGTCACAATTTTCATTGTGGAAGCAGGTACCATTGGAAGATCGGGCGCTTTCGAATAGAGCACTTTCCCGGTGCCAAGTGACTTAACAAGCATTGAAACAGTGGCGGATTCAGTACATTGATTCGCCAACACCTGGTTGATCCTCTTTTCAAGAAGAGACTTTTCTTCTCCATATGCGGGAAAAGATAAAAGCAGTATCCATAACAAAATTGCCAAATGTCTCATTAAAGCCCTCTGTCTCCAAAAATATACCTGATAACAATAAGCGCCATCAGGCCTCCAACCGAGTTTATCAGTATATCATTCATATCGAAATACCGGTTCGGCAACATGAATTGAATTCCTTCATCTAGTATGCCGAATAACGTAGTGAGAACAGCCACCGATATAAAAAGACGGAGTCCGTTTAACTTGAATCTCAAAACGGCGAAGAGAAAAATCCCCAGAACGGCATATAAAGCGATGTGCAGGATTTCTGCGGGAGCGGAAACGGAATCTATTATCGACAGGAAAACCAGACACAAAAAGATTGATGATAGCCAGAACGAAATATTTCCATATCTTCCGGCTTTCACGGAGACATAAAGCAAGAGAGGGATTGAAATAACAAATGGGGCCGCTATGAAATGGCCAAGAATGTCTTTTTCCGAAAGCCATGATATGAATTTGGGTGTTTCAGAAAGTGTGCCATACAAAAGAAGGATATATCCAAAAGTTATCCAAACACCCCGGTTGAATGACTGAAAAAGATTTACCCGAATCACTTATCTAATCCCAACTCCCCGTAACATAATGCCGAAGCGTCCAAATACCGTTCATCGAAACAAATTATCCGATATGCCGGTAATTTTTCCATTACAGATATAGCGGCTGCCATTTCCTGAAATGCGCCTGACTTCCGCTTCCCCATTTTAAAAGAGGACTCTTTGCCGCTTCTTGGCGGCAAAGAGCCGTTGTAAACAATCAGTTTTCTACTTCTCTCTGTTCTTTTTGCTGTATTGCGAAGGCAACCCGGCCCCCAGCTTTTTCCTGCTTCAATAAATTCACTCGCTTAATCGCACTTGGAATAACCGCAAGAACGGCAGTAAAAGCAGCCTGAAGCGTACTCCATACCTGAACCGCAATCGGGGCAGGCCGCGGCTGTCGCAATTGCGGATGCCGGCGACGAGCCGTTTCCATTACCTTCGGCGGTCTTTGGCTTTGCTGTGCTTTCTTGAACGGCTACCGGTTTCACGTTATTGGAGAACTCCTTTTTATGGTGTCGTTCAAGCGCCTTGCCGATCGCATCAGCACAGCTAAGTATCCTCCCTCCGTTGTCCCAAATCGGCTGATGACAGGAAATATTTCGCAGTTGTTTGATCACGTCTTCAACGTCTATTCCCGACCGGAGGGCAAGGGAAACCAGCCGCCCTATCGTCTCTGTTTGTGACGCAGCGCATCCCCCGGCTTTTCCGATCTGTGTGAAAAGTTCAAACGGATTCCCGTCTTCATCCTCATTGACTGTCACATAGATGTTTCCACATCCTGTCGGTATCCTCTGTGTGCTACCTGTGACCACATTCGGCCTTGGCCTCATATGTTTATGCTGTTCAGCTACCGCCGAAACGTCATCCTTTTTACCGGATGTCGTCGCGCCGGTGGAAAGAACCTGCCCGTCTCTGGAACCATCTCTGTAGATCGTTACCCCTTTGCATCCGAGATGATAGGCGAGCATGTATGCTTTCTTTACGTCTTCCTTCGTAGCGGAATTCGGAAAGTTTACGGTTTTGCTCACAGCGTTATCCGTATGCGCCTGGAAAGCCGCCTGCATTCTCAAATGCCACTCCGGTGAAACTTCATGGGCCGTGACAAACACTCTCCTTACATCAGCGGGCACTTCCTTAAGCTCAGATACCCCGCCGTGATACGCTACCTTCTCCATCAATTCCTTGGAATAGAAGCCTCTTTCTTTCGCTACTTTTTCAAACAGCGGATTTACTTCCACCAGCTTGTCGTTGTCCATAACGTTTCGTATATATGAAAGCGCAAAAATCGGCTCAATACCTGATGAGGAGTTACAGATTATTGAGATCGTGCCAGTGGGGGCAATCGTTGTGGTCGTGGCGTTACGCATCTTACCGTTGCTTTTCGATGTTTTCTTTTTATCGAAAATACTCCCTTTGAAATTCGGAAACGAACTCCTCTTTTCAGCCAGCTCCTCTGACGCCTTTTTCGATTCGGTATTGATGAAACTCATTATCTCTTCTGCTGTCTGTATCGCCTTGTCGGAGTTATATGCTATCCCGAGCTGTACCAGCACATCTGAGAAGCCCATTATTCCAAGCCCGATTTTCCTGTTGCCCCTGGTCATATCCGCGATTTTCTTTATCGGATAGTTGTTCATGTCGATTACATTGTCGAGGAAATGGACAGCTTCATGCGTAACCTCTTTCAAGGCGGTGTAATCGATCTGGCCATTCTTCACATATTTCGAGAGATTTATGGAACCGAGGTTGCACGACTCGTAAGGGAGTAGCGGCTGTTCTCCGCACGGATTCGTGCTCTCCATCTGCCCCAGATGTGGGGTTGCGTTGTCCCTGTTTATCCTGTCGATGAAGATGATCCCTGGATCCCCGTTCTTCCACGCGCATGAGACTATGGAGTCCATTACGTTTCTGGCGTTCAGAGAGCGCTCCCTTTTCCCGCTGGTCGGATCGATAAGATCATAATCCCTCCCCGCGTCTACGGCCTCCATGAATTCGTTGGTCAGGGCGACGGAAATATTGAAATTGGTAAAGGTCTTGCCGTCCATCTTGCAGGTTATGAAATCCATGATGTCAGGATGATCGACCCGGAGGATCCCCATATTCGCACCCCTTCGGGTTCCACCCTGCTTTACCGATTCGGTTGCCGCGTCGAAAACACGCATAAAGGAAACAGGCCCTGATGAAACTCCGTTCGTGGAATTTACCTTGCTTCCAACCGCTCGTAGCCTGGAAAATGAAAATCCTGTACCCCCTCCGCTTTTGTGGATAAGAGCCGTGTCTTTAACCGCTTCAAATATGGATTCCATAGAATCTTCAACGGGGAGAACAAAACAGGCGGAAAGCTGTTGAAGTTCACGCCCAGCATTCATCAGAGTTGGGGAGTTCGGCATGAACTCAAGGTTTGCCATCATCTGGAAAAACCGCTCTTCAGTTGCCGAGAGGTCGGCGTCTTTGTCGTAATTCAGATCTGCTTTGGCAATGTTGTTAGCAACTCTACGAAACATGTCTACCGGCTTTTCGATGACCTTTTTGCCTTCCAAGTCACGCCTCAAGTACCTTTTTTCCAGAACTTTTATGGCATTTTCAGAAAGTTCTTCACCGGTTACAATCGCTCCACTCGTCCCTTTTGTTTTAGACTCAACATTCATTGCCACCCATACCCCCTTGAAAATATTCCCTTAATTTTATTTTATACCCAACGACCTAAAATCACCATATCTTGTGTTCTGACATAATTAACACCACAACATATTGTGCTGTCAATTATTTTTTATTTCGCTTTTAAATTCAGTAACATAAATTTTTCAAAGATATTTGCAAAAATGGCTTGAGGAGCAATAGTGGATGTATCATCCTATTTTTCTGATAGTTACAGGAATATATTCTTTAAGAAAGAAAAAATGCAGAATTTTTAGGATTTTGGGCCGAAAATAAGTGACTTTTGAAGTTACTGCTATTTTTTTGTAACTTTATCTGCTTCCATAGTGGCGAATACTCGCAACCCTTTATAGGCCTTTATCTGCCTTTCCCAGCCGATATACCCGATAAAACTCATCCTTACGTTATGGACTCCATCCCTCAAAGGTACCTGCACAGGAGTGCTCCCGACGTAGAGCCCGTTTATCACCAACTCCGCGTTTGGCGGATCAGACTCGAAAAGGATGTTTACCCTTTTTTCGTTCATTGCCGCGTAACGAACTTCAACCTTATCCCCGCTCTTTCCGGTTCTGGAATCGGATGGTTGCATTACCTCTGAGATCGGCACCATCTCCTCATCCTTCTTCTTTACCGCTTCGTCGGCAACAGGCTCGATAACCTCTTCCTCTGAAAGGTCTATTCTCTTCATTTCATCTTCGCCATCCAGAGGATTTATCATGTCCGGTCCTCCGGCAAACGCCGCGACAGAGGATAATAGAAGCGCCATAAAAACTAATGTTACTTTGGTTTTCAACATATCCGGTTCTCCCTAGAAAGGCTCAATTTCTCGTAAAAGGTTTTCGATTTCATCAGACATCGCCAGTTCATAACTGAACGACGAGATTATCCTTGGTGAGTTGATATCTATCAGGCGGGCATTTATTATCAGGGCGTTAGTTGTCGCAACGTATGTCCCAGCAAGGATCGATTTCGCCTTGGTCTGCTTTGCAAGTTCGGAAATATTTCTTGTCAGTATCAGCTCTCCGACCGATTTTTTTATGAATAAATCCTGTGAACGCCTCACTTCCACTACATAGAATCCGTTCTTATTCATATAGTGCAGGAGCTTCTCCGCCATAAGCCTGCCGAAAACAGAACTTTTATCCAGGTCGTTCAGGTTTACAAACGTAGTAATGATAACCGGTTCACCTTTGAAATCCTTGTCCCTCAGGTTTCGGCTTAAAGCCTCTGAGAGCCTCTCTTCTCCAAAACGGTCTGGTACGAGCTTTATCTCCTTCTTCGCTCTTGCTGACAACTTTGGCGAGTTCTGGTCAGTGCCGAGATTGTCCAGCGAGGCGCACCCGGCCATGTACGGAACAACAACGAGCATCAATAGGAATAACTTTTTCATATTAATAACCTTCAACGTTCTGACTGATCCCTATTCTGGCTACATCCTTTTCGAACAGCGATTCAATGAACTTGTTTTCCGGATCGATCTTCATATCAATGCTCCCCGCCGAGATGATCTCCTGGCTTTCAGGGATCACCATGCGTGTGTAAACTTTCACTTCGTCGCCGGTTTTCCTGTATGTTCCGAGGACAACCACATTGGCTTTGTAGTCCCTCCTTATATCTTCTATCTCATCGGACAAAACCGTGCTTCCGATGTTCGGCGTGACCATCAGTTCCCTCGATATTCTAGCTTCTACTACCTTTATCCCGCGTTTGGTCAGCTCTTCTATCAGGTTTTCGCTCACGTATCTGCCAAAGCTGTTCGTGCGGTTCAGATTGTCCAGATCGACGTATGTTGTCACCAGTACTACCATATCGTTCTCGTCTTCAGAAAACTTTTCCAAGATCCTGTAGGACAATTTCTCAATATTGAGCGAGAGCTTTTTCGAAGGCGAGTCGCGCCTGTCGTCTATCGATTCGCGAATCACTATGCTGTTCTTCCTGGCAAAGCGATCAGCTCCCGCCTTAACCTTTTTTTCAAAAAGCGGCGAAACAAGAGGGCCGAGAAATTCATCGTCCGCGATCCTCAAGAGTTGTGAAGCGCTGGAAACTACCTGTCCGTCGTCCGCGCCAAGAAGCATCGCATTCAATAAAAGGTCGCCGCCTACCAGGGTATAACTCCCTACCAATATGAGATCCGCCCTCATTTTCGAGCGGAGCACCTTGAAATCGTTAGATAGCGCAAAGAATCCCGCGTCATCCTTTACGAATATATGGTTTGTTTTCCTCAAGTCGTAAACCTGGAAGTTCTGTTCGGCAAGGCCTATCTGCATCTGCTCAGCGCAAAGTTGCCCGAACACCTCCGCCTTCCCGTATTCGCCAACCGGGAGGAATGTGGTAATAACAACCTTCGTTCTTTCCGGGAGCCTGTCTCTCAACTTTTTCGCAAGACTCTGCGACATCATCCGCATTCTTGATTCGAAGTTTTGGGCATATAACACCTTTGATTTATCAACCTCCGGGGCTGCCTGCATTGGGGCTATCTCTGCCTGCGGATCGCTTCCGAAAGACGCGCATGAAAAGGAAAGAAGCGCCAACGCCAAAAGGATGTTTATTTTTTTCATTGCGAAAAGCCCATCGGTCTAAGGGTTACCACCGTACCGGTCTCAACGTCTCCGATATCCTTTACGTTTATCAGCGCTTGCGCGAATGCGTCCTCTTTCAGCATGAATGTCGCCGTTCCGACTGATATGATCCTTGAAGTATCATGATCGAGCATTCTGATATGTATCGTCAAAATATCCTGAACGTGACTGTATGTACCAACTACTACCGCATCGGATCGGTACTTGTTCAGCAGGTCTTTGCCTTTTCTCGTGAGATGAAACTCACCCTTGTTCTCCATGAAAAGGATATTTTCCGCCTGGCGTATCTCGTATACCCTGTAACCGGCTCTGTGGGCCTCGTGGATCAATCTCTCGGAGACATACCGCCCGAACCTGCTTGTATTGTCGAGGTTATCGAGATCAACTATCGTTGTAAATACCATCGACTTCATTTCAGGATCGTATTCCTTAAGATTTGTCGTTATCTGGCTCGAAAGGAGATGTATCTTGTGATTGAATTCAGTTGGGTCCGACGCAATCTTTTTTATTACCGGCTCCGGCGTATTGACAAATGTCTCTGCTGGCGCAGTGACCGTCGGCTCTGTATTTTGTTCCGCTGGAGGAGCCGAAACATCAGTTTCCATCGGTTTCTCCTTGGAGGCGCAAGAGAATGCAAGAACAGCTACTAATGGCAAAAGGAGCAAACCTCTCCCAAAGATAGTTGCCATAAAAGAGCGTACAGATTCAGTCATTTTCCACCTTCTTGTGAATTCTGATTAATTCAATGTTTTTCCATAACTTACATATCATTTCGGTGTTTTATTAAAAATACTTAATAGAGAAATCCGATAAGTAACACATTAATTATATTAGCCAAACTGCTACAATTCCCCTCCCCGGCCATACATCATTCGCGCTGATGCTGGGTTGCCGGAACTCCACTATCTGGATATATTGACTTATTTATCAACATATTACAATCATATACAAATCCCAAACGCGGTTTCGCGGAAATATCCAATTCTTTTTTTATCGGTATTTTAAAGCTGAAAAGAAACATCTTTTCCGGCAAATTTCTTCCGATATAAAAGAAATGCATGATTCGAGCCTTAAATAATCGTAGGATTTCCACTATGAACGGTAACGGAATAGTCGATGCTCACCTCCATATTTCTGAAACAGGCAAGTGGATAAGCGACGGATACGACGCCTCGCTCAGCAGACTCACAGCGGAGATGGAAAAAGTGGGGATCCGATACGGCGTCATCCTTTCGCTCTCGTCGCTCGACCAGAATGATTTCGTAGAGAAGGTCTGCCGCGATAGTGGCGGGAAACTCTTCGCTCTGGCAGGATACAATCCGCAGAGAGACAGTCTTGAGCAGATAATCCCCTACCTCAATAAAAAGGGGATATTCAAAGGTATAAAGCTACATCCCCGACGGGACAACTTCTCTCCCCATGATGAAAGATTGACCCCTCTTTACGAGGAGATTTCAAGGCGTGGCGCAGTTATAAATTTCGACGCCATGGCTCATACCTCCCATCTCCCTATGGACGAGATACGGCCTTCCTCATTCGACAAACTGGCAAAAAGGTTTCCCGATCTGAAAATGATCCTTTCACACTCATGCGTACCCTGGGTTATGGAAGCCTTTTTCACCGCTAAATCGAATAAGAACGTATTCCTTGACTGCTCATTTATCATGGACAAATTCAAAAACTCTTCCGTTTTCACCGACCTGCTGTATACCGCCGAACATCTCGACAGGAAACTGATCTATGGCTCCGATTTTCCCGAGAGGTCGATATCCGGCTACCTCTCGTTCGCGATGGAAAGTTTCGGAAAACTTTCCGAGGAGAAGCGGTCGAACATCTTCAGCAGGAACGCGATAAACCTATTTGAACTCGAATGAACAGAAGAACGGTAATGGTGCTCGGAGGGAACCTCTATTCGGAGCCGTCGGTTCAATCGCTCAAGGAAGCCGGTTTCAGGATCGTACTGGTAGACGGCAATCCTGATGCCCCATGCTTTAAACATGTCGATGCAAGGGGTGATTTTTCCTTTCGGGATATTGAAAGATGTCTGGAGCTTGCAAAAGCTGAAAATATCGGCGCAGTGCTCCCAACCCACGACCGCGCTGTGGTTCCTTCCGCGCAAATCTCGAAGCAACTCGGCCTGAAGGGCCCTTCGCCGGAGGCGGCGGTCATCTCGGTCAGCAAAAGCAAAACACGGCAGGCATGGAGCAGGGCACAACTTCCGTCACCCGATTTCCTTGTTGTGAAGAGTTTCGAGGAATTCAGGAGCGGCGTTGCAAAAATAGGATTCCCTGCCATCTGCAAGCCGACAGACGATGTCGGCGGCGGCAGTAGAGGAGTTATGAAAATGGATTCCTCTTCAAGCCTGGAGGAGGCATACGGATTTGTCACCTCTTTCGGGGAAAATGGCGAGGCGCTTATCGAGCCGTTCTATGAAGGGTTCGAGCACAGCGTAGAGATACTGATGCGCGACGGGAAAGGGACCGTTCTCATGATCTCCGACAAAATCCAGACCCCGCCGCCATACAGGGTTGGAAAAACGCTCATATACCCTTCCAGCCGCTCTTCGGAAATTCTGGAAAAGATCGGAAAGACCGCAGTTGAGTCAGCCCTCGCGGTTGGCCTTACAGACGGCGCCGCTCATGTCGAGCTTGTATCTATGGAAAATGGAGAGATAATCCTGTTTGAGATCGGCCTTCGGTGCGGCGGAGGGGCAATACCCCACCCTGTCTGCACTGCCGTAACAGGCGTAAACCAGTTTGTAGAATTCGCGCGCATCCTTCTTGGAGAGAGCAACAGTTTCGCTCCCGAATTGAAAAAACATGTCTGCTGGCACTTCATCACAGCGAAACCGGGGAGACTAAGGGAAATAGAAGGCTTTGAGACCGCCTCACAAGGTGACGGGATAATAGCTTCCGGCCTTGACGTCTCGCCGGGAGATGCTATCAATCCTTTAAAAACTTCTCGAGAGAGGCTTGGATATTTCGTAAGTGTAGGGGATACTGGCGACATGGCGTATGAGGCCGCGAAGAGAGCGGAAACTAAATTGAAATTTATATATGAAGATTAGGGCATGTACAAAATAAAGATCAAAAAAGAGAAACACAATTTTTCGGCGGCGCATTTCATCACTTTCGAAAATGACTGTGAATCGCTTCACGGCCACAACTACTACACATCGCTTGAAATGACGGGAAGCCTGGATGAAAACGCTTATCTGATGGATTTCCGCAACCTCAAGAAAGAACTTTCACTGATCTGCGACCGGCTCGACCACAAGGTTCTGCTTGCCGCAGATAATGTCCATCAAAAAATAACGAAAAGCGGCGGTGAATACGAAGTCATTTTCAACGGGAGCAGATATGTCTTTCCCACGGATGACGTAATAATGCTCCCTATCGAAAATACCACTGTGGAAAAACTCTCGGAGTTCATCTGCCAAAGCATGGTCGAGTCGCTGAAGGCAAAAGGTGGGCTTGTAAACGTCTCCAGCATTGAAGTCGGTGTTGAAGAAACCATCGGCCAGATGGCTTCATTTAAAATTTCATTTGAATGACCGACCTCCCGGCTTCGCGCCAAGACATGAGAGCGCATGAATTACCGGCTATTTTTTTATTATTGAGGGCTTGATACCTATATCCAGCGGCTCAATGATTTTCTTCTTGCCGCCCAGATCTACCTTCTTGTTTTTTTTCACAGGATCATTTGCCACATTTTCGGATTCGACCTCTGTCTCATTGCTCCGTTCCGTAACTGACCTTTGGTAGGGAGGTTTCTGACGCTCGGCATCGGATGTTTCCCATTCAAAGGCTGTCTCTCCGACTATTGAATAAACCCGCAGGCGGTATACCTCCAGACCTGCGATATCATCATCCCGGTTAAAAGTTATGCGGTATATCGATTTCCAGTCTGAAATAAACGGGAAGAGGTGCGCGTCAGGGATATTCCTTAACTTCAGTTTTACAATTCTCCTTGGTTCTACGAGCTTTCCGTCCCTACCTACAAGTCTGATACTCCATATGGAAGACCTGTTTGCAAAATCGTCCCACTTCCTTTCAGGAGTGTAAAATCCGGCTATGAAATCTATTTCACGCTCGTCTTTCACCTGAATATGCTTTATCTCCTCCTCGTATTCCTGATCGTCGAGCCTTTTTTTGCTCTTCATCTCATCCAGATAGCCTCTACGCAGATCGGATGAATACCAAAGAACGTCTCCTACCAATACCGTATCAAGATCACGGTATATTTTCGACGTCCGCGTGTACGACTTCCCCAGAGAAATAACGTCTTCCTTTTTTAGTCTGAAATCAATCTTCGTGCCGGAACTGGAACAGCCTGCGTAGAGAGGGAAGAGTAAAACCGCCATAGCGACGCTTTTGAATAACCGGGAGATATATCCTTTTGTCATTGTTAAAATTATAGGTTGTTCGGTGGCTCTGTTCAAACTGCTAAACATCATCCTTCCAATCTAGCGCACATTCAGGGTCCTCGCGCTCACGGCTCAGCCTCAATTATCTTTTTCATAGCATCCAGGGCTTTCTTCCTGTGCGAAATCGAATTCTTCTTCTCAGACGGCATCTCGGCGTATGTTATCTCGTAGCCATCCGGTATGAATATGGAATCCCAGCCGAAACCGGTATCCCCGGACGGCTTGAACGCGATACTGCCTGGAACCTCCCCGCAGGCAACCTTCACCTCTTTCCCGTTATGAAGCGCCACATAGCACTGGGCTACCGCCCTTCTATCCTTTTCATCCCCAAGCATCTTCAATATCCCTTCGTTATGTACCGCCTCCTCGAACCACTTGATAAGCGCACCGGGAAGACCGTTCCATACATTGATAACAAGACCGCTGTCTTCCACAAGCAGGGGTGTTTTCAGCTGTTCATAAGCCTCTTCCGCCTTGTGGCGGACCGCTTCGGCTACGCTTATGGTCTGAATCTCGTGAAGTTCTTTTGCCTTCCCCTGGGCGATATCGATCCCGAGGATCTGCCTCGCTTCCCGAAGCTTGTTCTCATTGCCGGTCACAAGGATAAGTCTGTTAAACATGGCGATTAGGTTACCCCTTAACGCCTGAAAGCGGAAGTGGAAAAAGGGTGGATAGCGCCCGATAAACCGATCTATAACTAATCCTCTTCAATCACCTCAAGATCTTCGCGGGGGGCGCCGCAGGCGGGGCATTTGTCGGGAAGTACCTGACACCTGTCGTCACTGCACTTCTCAAGATGTCCGCACCGGGTACATTTCCATACTATGGGGGATAATTCTCTTTCCATGATACTTTCTCCTGTCACTTGGGTATAATGGCCGAACCGGTTTCTCCTTTTATTTTAACACATGGCAAACGAAAGTTTGACACGGCATACGGGGACAATCTAAAATCCCGAAAATATCGCGTTTACCAGAGGTTTACATGATAGAAAGCCTGAAAGTACTAGTACTGAACAACAGTTTCGAGCCGCTGCACTTTTGCACTGCGCGGAGAGCCATTACGATGGTTTACGCCGGCAGGGCCCAGCAGGTCGAGAGCGACGGCATCATGTTCCACTCATTCAGCGCCCAGCTCGCCTGCCCCACGGTTATAAGGCTGAACAGATACATCAAGATCCCCTACAAAAAAACTGTCCCTTTCAGCAAGAAGAACGTCCTGAAGCGTGATCATCACACATGCCAGTACTGCGGACAGAAAAAGGGGGAGCTTACTATCGACCACATACGCCCCCGCTCGCTCGGCGGCGAATCAAGCTGGCTGAACGTCGTCGCCGCCTGCAAGGCATGTAATACCAAAAAAGGGAACAGAACCCCTCATGAGGCCGGATTGGCGCTCAGCAGGGAGCCTTTCAAGCCTAAACATATGGCTCTCCTCTTCGAGCCACAGGCGGTCCCGGTGAGCTTTACAAACTCCTGGAAAAAATACCTCTCCGCAAATTTCTTCAATAACTGATCTCCGCCGCCATTCGGCGGTATAATTACCTGATGGAATTCAAGGTCGTATCGGATTTCGAACCCGCGGGCGACCAGCCGGACGCGATCGAAAAACTGACAGACAACATAAACAGAGGTGTTCCGCACCAGGTACTCCTCGGCGTCACAGGTTCCGGCAAGACATATACGCTCGCCAAGACCATTGAGCGCGTACAGAAACCGACCCTCATATTCGCGCCGAACAAGACGCTTGCCGCCCAGCTATACAACGAATTCAAGATGTTCTTCCCCGACAACGCCGTCGGATACTTCGTAAGCTATTACGACTACTATCAGCCGGAAGCGTACATCCCGAAAACAGATACCTTCATCGAGAAGGACTCCGCCCGCAACGACGAGATAGACAAGATGCGCCACGACGCCACCCGCTCCCTCCTCGAACGGCGCGACACGATAATCGTCGCATCGGTCTCCTGCATATACGGCATCGGCTCCCCGGAATCGTACTATGGAATGCTCATACGCCTCGAAGTGGGGCAGAAAATGGAGCGCGACGACTTCATCACCCGCCTTGTCGATATGTCGTACAGCCGGAACAACATCGATTTCAAGCGTGGCACATTCCGTATCATGGGGGACACGGTAGAGATATTCCCGATATACGAATCGGACGAGGCGATACGCGTAGAATTCTTCGGCGACGAAATAGACGCCATCTCCCGCGTCGACTCCCTCACCGGGAAGGTCATACAGAAACTCCAGCGCGCCCCGATATATCCGGGGAGCCATTACGTCGTCCCGAAACAGACATTGGACAAGGCGATACATGACATACGACAGGAGCTTATACATGTCGCGGAAGATCTGCGGCGCGAAAACAAACTCCTCGAACTGCAACGCCTGGAACAGAGGACGATGTTCGACCTCGAAATGCTCAAAGAGACCGGCACATGTAGCGGCATCGAAAACTACTCACGCTACCTCTCCGGCAGGAAAGCTGGGGAACCGCCCCCCACCCTGCTCGACTACTTCCCACCCGACGCGCTCCTCGTGATAGATGAAAGCCACGTCTCGACCGGACAACTGCGCGGGATGTATAACGGCGACAGATCGCGCAAGGAGACTCTCGTGAAGTACGGCTTCCGCCTCCCCTCAGCACTCGACAATAGGCCGCTGAAGTTCGAGGAGTTCGAAAGCGATCCCAAGCAGAGGATCTACGTCTCCGCCACCCCCGGCGATTACGAGCTGGTGAAGTGCGAAGGGAAGGTCATTGAGCTTCTCGTCCGCCCGACAGGATTGATAGACCCGGAGATAATTATCCGCCCGGTAGCTGGGCAAGTAGACGACCTTGTCCACGCTATCAAGGAACGGACGGCGCGCGGTCACAGGACCCTTGCTACCACCCTTACCAAGAAGTTCGCCGAGGATCTCACCGATTACCTGGCAGGTGTGGAGATCAAGGTGAAGTACATGCACTCCGATATCGACACGCTGGAGCGCACGGAGATAATACGGGAGTTCCGTCTCGGGGAATTCGACGCGCTCGTCGGCATCAACCTCCTGCGGGAAGGGCTCGACCTGCCGGAGGTCTCCCTCGTTGCCATACTCGACGCCGACAAGGAGGGTTTTCTCCGCTCGGAGACGTCGCTGATACAGACTTCTGGGCGTGCCGCGAGGAACACGGCGGGGACGGTCATCATGTATGCCGACAAGATCACCGGCTCAATGGATCGCGCCATTAAGGAGATGGAGCGGAGGCGCAATATCCAGATCGCCTATAACATCAAGCACGGCATCACGCCAAAATCAGTTATGAGCAAGATCTACGATACGATGAGCGCAAAGAGTGATGTGCTCCCGCTGGTTGCCGAGAGCGTGGCCGACTACCACTCAATGGACGAGATAAGGATAGAGATTACGAAACTCGAAGAGGAGATGAACCGCGAGGCGAAGAACCTGAATTTCGAACGCGCCGCCGAATGCCGCGACCGCATCCACGAGCTTAAAAAATTCCAGCTGGTGTAGCAACATAACTTGAATAATTCTAATAAACAAAAAGAAGACGAAAAAAAAGTATTCGAGCAATTTGCCAAAACAGCATCTTTCTCAATAATACCCGGTACATTAATCCAAGATGATCCGCCAAATCCAGATATCCAGTGTGAAATTGAAGTAATTGGCAAAGTTGAATTTGAATTAAGAGAGTTAGAAGATCAAGAATCAAGAGCTTTTTTTGCACATAGAATTGGCATTCAAAAATTACTGAGACAAGAGCATGACGAACTTCCGGAAGAACATATTCTAAAATCATCAAAAAGACTAAAATATTCCAACATCCGTATACGAATCAAAGATGATGTTACAGAGTATGTTTTCAGGAAAAATCTAAAATACCTTTGGACACTACTATCAGAAGTACCTGATGGGTATGAAGGCAAACTTGACATTAGAAAGAGTAGCGCACCAGTACTTTTGAATATACTTCATTTTGTTGAAGTCTTTACTGTTAAAAATGTGAATGGCCCAATTTTCTGCCCAGATTCTGCTACTTCGATAGGTGAACCTTCTTGGGATAAGGTATCAGAAAAATTTCACAAAACATATAACACTAAGCTTCCACTGGGATTACTTTTGCATTTGAATAATTATCCTGCGTTTCCTGATGATTCATGGATAAACAAATTTATAGAGAACATTCAAAACGAAATTTCCAATTCTCAATTTATAGCATGTTGGATTTATGACTTCAGGGAAAATGAAAAAGGAAACATACTTTTTAAATTAGTAAATCCACCATTTCAATAATATTTCCTAGTAAACCTTGAAAAATATCGACATATAATTACATTATATTTGTCGCTTCGCGTCAACCACAGGCGGGGGCGCCTGTACTACCAAGAATGGAAAGCCTTATCGCTTTTTCTCGAATTTTTCGCCGGGTAGGTTTTCAAAATCGGAGCCCTGCGTCCATCATGAACTATGCACCTGTCATTCCCGCGTAGGCGGGAATCCAGATTTTAATGTAATTGAATTTCGGGAAAACTTATTTTTTCGAAAAGAGAAAAAGTTACCAAATTGATTTGTACGATACAACAAGAGACGGTAGAGAAAGAGTTAAAGAACTGGATTCCCGCCTACGCGGGAATGACAAAAAAGAATTCTACTTGTCGCTTCGCGCCAATCACTGGCGAATGAAATAGGCGTGGCGATTTCTCCTTGCCTATAGCTGGAAGAATTCAGCGTTTCTTGATGTATTTAACGCCGGGGAGGTTTTCAAAGTCGGCGTCCTGCGTCCATATCGTTGAGTTGGTCGCTCTCGCGGTCGCGAGGATAACGCTGTCGGCAAGGGGGAGGTTCAGATCGGTTCCCAGCTTCGCCGCGCTTATGGCAATAGACGAATCAAGCTCGACGATTTTCCCCTGATGCATGGCCGCCATAACCTGAATTGCTTTATCTTCCCCGCTCTGTTGCAGGACTCGCTTGAATACTTCTGCCAGGCATATGGCAGGAACGATTAGTTTCGAAGTATTTTCTATCGGAGGGGCAAAAAAATCGGCGTTAGGCCCGTCGGCAAAATACTCAAGCCATCCGCAGGAGTCGACAAGATTCAAACCCTGTCCTTTTCTCTTTTAACCGACGTATTGATTCCCTTAACCAGACCGCGCAGGGTGGACATCTTCCTAACAGGTACAAACTCTATCCTGTCTTCATACCGAAAAACCTGCACCTTCTCTCCAGGCTTTATCCCCATAGATTCCCTCACCTCTTGCGGTATAACGACCTGGTACTTTGGTGAAACGGTAACAACAGTCATTTGACCTCCATCGATAAGCATACTGTAATACCAATATGCTATCGATAAAAGGGAGTAAACGCAAGAGGTTCTCCCGCATTCTCACAAAAAGCCTTGCGTTTTGGGGCGTAAGAACATATTTTAGGGGTATATATAGAATGGATTGTTCCGTTACCATACAAATACCTCAATTGCCGCAAGAGATAACGGAATCTATTGGATTCAGACAGACAATTTCAACCGATTTGGAGGAATACCTGATGTTTAAGAAGCTCTCCCTTTCAACCATGCTTATCCTGTTTGCATCCTCTCTTACTATTGGATGCGCCACAAAGGCGCTCGGAGTGAAGGCGGATTCCAGCTTCACCTTCTCAGCGATCACTGACGGCAAGATGGCTGTTGGCGGGGTAGTCTCTCTTTCGGCATCCAGCGAAGGGGATGAAACGAGCTTCGCAAACCTCCTTAGAACACAGCTCCTCGAACAACGCGAACAGTACACCGTCAACCCAGCTGGCGCAGTCGCGAACAAGGTGGGGAACGACGAATACAAAAAAATGCTCGACAATTACAGGAACAACGGCGCGCTTAGCGATGCGGAAATTAAAACGCTCGGTTCGAAACTGCAGGGGACGCGCTATGTAATATTCTCCCGTATCGAATCGGACGATACGACGAGGAACCGCTCCGAAAACGTAACGAAGGACAAAAATGGAAAGACGACAGGGAGGAAGATCAAATCCGAAACCAAAAGAGATGTAATGGCTTCATTCAACGTCTACGATCTTAGCAAGGGTACATCCGCATGGAGCGGCACGATGAAGACCTCCGACAAGAAGAACAAGACCTACGACGTTTCGAGTCTCGACACGATTGTCGATCTCGTAAGCGTGGTGAAGAATGGACAGGCAAAATCTAGCGATGACAAATACCCTTTCCCGGAGCCGCCAGCGCTCAACGATCTGCTGTCCGATATCTTCAAGGGATTCGCCAAGGAGCTTCCGAAGAAGTAGACAGCTAGAACTTCATGTAGACCGCCGCGAACGGACGCTGGTAATGCATCCCGAAGCGGAGCCACTCCTTGTAGGCGTAGATGAAGCCGAAATCGAAGTTCACGGGGGACTTCATCTCCGCGTTGTTCGTCATCAGGTATATCTCCGGCCAGTACGCGTCGTAGAATATCTCCACCATCAGCTTAAGGTTCTGCCTCGCGTCGGCGTCTATGGCTAGATATCCTCTCGGCATCGCCTCGTGCCCAGGGTAATGCGTAACGCTTCCGCCGATTGTGTAGTTGATCCTCCCCTGCTCCGATGCCCTAAGGTTCGACAACGTGTACGCCATGAAGGCTTCTCCCCATGGAAGATTGCTCTCCGAACTGCCGATCCAATCGGTATCTGACTCGGTTCCAACCGCAACCCACTGGTCGACCATCTCTCCGTTCGCTATCGGCATCCCGGTTTTTGGATCGTACCACCTCTCCACCGGCTTCAACTCCCATTTGTCGGGAGAGCCTCTCATGTAGAAATGCGCCCCGACGGCGAGTGCCGATTCCGAATTCATGTCGCCCCCTTTGTACAGCATGTACTTCGGGCAGAGGTTCAGTTCCCCGTTCGTATACCCTACCCAGCGGGACATTATCTGAAACCTTTCGGTAAGCCCGTACCCCCATGAGAAACCGCTGAAATAGAGAACGTTCTTTTCAAGAACATAACCTGTCGGATCCATAAACACATCAATGAGACGCTCCTTGCCGTAATACCAGCGCTCCTGGTCGTCCCTGCTTTCAGCCAATGGGAGAGTTTCGGAATCCTTAAAATCGATTCGGTCAATTTTATCCCTGGCGATGAATAGTTCCCCTATCTCCGTGCTTAACGTCAAACCTTCAGGCGTATCGTTGATGATTTTCCCTTTGACCTTATCGCCGCTTTTCAGCTTCACCGCCGCGAAGTTTGGGCGCAGATCATCCTTCTTTATCGGGATAAGGCCAAACTCGGTTTGGACTTTATAGAAGACATCGTCCTCGCCAACAATAGTGCCTGAAATTACGTCGCCGCTTTTGAGCGCAAATATCCTTTTGTTACCGGCTTCCGAATATCCTGACGCCAGAAATATCGCCAAAATCACAATTACAAATCTATTCAATGTCGCTCCCTGGCCCAAATGATATTCCACCCATCCACACGTTTGCATTCTTTTTTTATCGATCAAGGGAACATCTATTTTCCATATCCGGATGTCATTACCTTTAAGAGCTCCGGCCTGCCGGTGATGATGCCGTCTACCCCCATTTCGAGAAGCCTCTTCATCTCGGCAGGATCGTCTATCATCCAGACGACCACCTCCTGCCCAAGTTCATGGGCCGACTTTATGAAACTCTCCGTTATGACGGTTATCCCGCTGGATCGCCCCGGCACCTCATAGACATTCGACAACGGAGTGTGCGTATATCCCCACCCTATTTTGCTAAGGAGCACGAGCTTTCGGACTTCCGATGGTGAAGCCGATATTGCGATCCCCTCCCCCTCCCTGAGGAGAACATCGACAACGCTTTCGTGACTGCTCGCTATGATCACCCGCTCGGTCATCCCGGCCTTTCTTACAACTTCGATCACCTTCCTTGCCATATCCACGCTGTCAGGCTTTATCTCCATGTTGAAATGCGCCTGCGGAAAACGGTCGAATGCCTCGGCAAGTGTGCTGATAGTGATCCCTTTCCCTCTTAAAGGGGTGCCGCTCCCGCCGTCCGGCGTGAACCTGTAGGCAAAATCGAGTTTTTTCAGTTCGGCAAGGTTAAGCTTCTCTACTCTTCCAGTGCCGTTACTCGTTCTCTCAAGCGTTTCATCATGCAGAATTACTATCTCGCGGTCTTTCGTCTCCTGCAGATCAAGGTCAATGACATCCGCCCCGCTCTTTAGTGCGCGCTCGAACGCGTAGAGGGTATTTTCGGGCCAATGCGCTTTCCCCCCGCGATGCGCAAAGATCAGCGGTCTTTTAATATCTTTATAAATGTTTCGTTCCTGTACCTCTTCGGAACTGGCAACAGTGGAAGCCGCTGTAAGGCAGATGAGGATCCGGAGAAGAAACCGTTTGCCGAAAAGCAACCCGGGGAGGCTAATCCGCTTTGTTCTCAAAATGGGAAAATTTCAATCCGGCCTTTTCGGCAAGGCTTGCGGGGTCGAGTACCATGGCGGTGCTGCCGTCCCCAAGCGTCGTGATACCGGAGAAACCTTTCTCATCTTTCAGGTCGGTAGGAAGCGGTTTTAGAACTATCTCAACGTTGTCGATAAAATCGTCAACCACGAGGCCGTATCTCTCGCTCCCGAGCTTCAGTACCATTATCATCATGGCCCTCCCTTCGCCGCTGTATGGGAACGCGGGGAGATCCCTTTCAATACCTGCGATCGCTTTCAGCGGAAGGTCCGCCAGTTTTATTACCTGAAGGAACTGGCCTCGCCTCCTGATCACCGAATGGTCGCCGAATTTTTCAACCTGCACGGGGATATCCTTTGCCCGTATCCTTATCAGCTCTTCTAGGCTTGTGCGGGGTATCGCGAATGTCCGCCCCGATACCAGCACCAGCAACGCGGGGAAAATCGTCACCGTAAAAGGGAAAACCAGCTTGATGAGAGTTCCATGCCCGGCAACAGTGGTAATAACGGCGTTTTCCCTGCAATCCTCCACCCCTGTCTTTACTATTCCACCCTTTGCGAAAAGCGCTCCATTCTTCGCGGTGCCGTGAAAAACGACATCAAGGATACTCTCCCCAGATATTTTTTCAGCTTCCTCTTCGGTAATCTGTCCCTGCTCGACGGCTCTCCTCTTTACCTCTTCCAGGTCAAGCCCTCTTCCGTCGTCCTTTATCTCCACTACCAGCTGTTCGCCGTCGCGCACAGCTTTTACCGAGATGATGCCTTCGGTCTGTTTTCCGGCCCCCTCGCGTTCTACCGGCTTTTCTATCGAGATATCAGCCATCGTCCGCACGATGTTTGAAAGCGGCTCTGCCAACGTTTCGATAACCGATTTATCCAGCTCGATGCCTTCCCCTTCGGACTGAAACCGTATGTATTTCCTCTGCCGCCTCGCCCGTTCGTTCACGATGCGGGCCAGCTCATCATAGAGGCCGGCCATCGGGCGAAGCCTCGTCACGATTATTTTCTCTCGAAGGTCGCTCGTAACCGAATCTACCTGCTTCATGAGCGGCTTCATCCCGGGGATCTCTGCAAGAGGTTTTGAAAGTATGCCTAGTATTTCATCCTTCAAAAGGTTCACCTGCTCGGTGATGAAAAGCGCCTGCTCAACGCTCCCGGCTGAAGAGTGATCCCTTCCTACCTTCATCGCGATGTTTCGGGATATTCTCGCGCTCAGATCTGTCAGTCTGGCAGGAAGCGCGCCTTCATCGAGTATCTCGCTCCCTTTTCTGTTCATCTTGTTTACAAGCTGGTTCCTCGCCACAACAAGGTCGCCTGCGAGATTCATCAGTTTGTCGAGAAGCTCGCTTTCGCTCTTGCGGTTCGAATCATCGGCAACTGCCGTATCTCTCTCTGTACGCGCGGGAGCCGCGGCTCTTTTTTTGGCTATCCTCGGCAAATCGCTCTTCACGCTCTTTTTCTTTTCTGAGATCGATGTAGCGTCATCCTCTTGTCGGGGTGAGATTTCAAAATCCGACAGAGTCTTTGCTCCCCTTACGTTTTCTCCGTAACTCTCCATCAACTCGATATCCTCTTCTACTTGGATAGAGTCGGACCTCTCCGCCTTGTCGAGTAGCTCGCCTGTTTTCTTTACCGCGCGCATCAGTGTCTCTGTGAGGTGGTGTGATTTTTCTATTCTCCCCTCCCTTATTTTAGAGAGGAAATTCTCGAGGCAGGAGGCGAACTCGGTGATCCGCTTTTTCCCGATGAACGCGAACCCCCCCTTTATTGAATGGGTGGTTATGAATATCCTGTTTACAAGGTCGTCGGGAAGATCCTCCCCCTTGCTCCATATCTTCCGCATGTCGGATTTTATCGAATCGAGCTGTTCGTTCGATTCGACGACAAGCTCCTTCATGAACTCGGAGAAGTCGATCGTATCACTATTCATGAGCGAACTCCGAATGACATGCAGTCGCATCCTGCGACGCGCAAAAGCGCTCCCCTGCGATGTGAAAACTTACTGCGATAAAAATAACCGTCTCCTCCAAGCGGCATATCACGCGGATTTGCCCCTAAAACAACCAGATATTTAATGAGTTACGCTCATTAGAATAACATCGCACCAAATTTCAGGCAATCGTATTTTCCAAAAGAGTTAATATTGAACGGTACAACCTGTCGATCCAGTGCTGATCCTATTCACTGTTGCGGCATGGCGGGATTCTATATAATGTTACTCCGTATTTATAAAAAAGGTATAGTTACCGCCTGAACAGTGGAGAAAATCAACCGTAATGCAGTTTAAAAATGTTTCGATCGTCTCGCTCGGCTACGAATTGCCGCCGAACGCGGTCACAAGCGAGGAGTTGGAGAAACGGCTCTCCCCTCTTTACGAAAGGCTGAAACTCCCTCACGGACGGCTGGAGCTTATGTCCGGAATAAAGGAGCGACGATTCTGGAACAAGGGGGAGACCCCAAGCTCCATCTCTTCGCGGGTAGGGGAGAAAACCATCGCCTCTTCCGGCATACCAAAGGAG
>JAOUMJ010000035.1 GCA_029881495.1 Nitrospinota bacterium
CCATCGCCTCTTCCGGCATACCAAAGGAGAAGATCACCGTTGTGATACACGCATCGGTCTGCCGCGACTTCCTGGAGCCGGCAACCGCGAACCTTGTGCACCATCGCCTCGGCCTCCCTGACGGCGCAACGGTATTCGACATCTCCAACGCCTGCCTTGGCGTACTGAACGGGATGATAACGATCGGCAACATGATAGAGATGGGACAGGCGGACGCCGGTATCGTCGTCTCCGGCGAAATGGGGGAGACGCTCGTAAACGGCACCATTGATACTCTCAACAAAGATACATCACTCACAAGGAAAAGCGTAAAGCCCGCTTTCGCCTCCCTTACCATCGGCTCCGCCGGCGCGGCAATCCTCCTTGCGCGGAGCGATATGGTTAAGGATGGGCGCCGTCTCCTGGGAGGGGTGACAAGGAGCGCGACGAAATACAGCGAGCTTTGCAGAAGCAACAGCGGAGACACCGGGGTTGATTCCGCCTCTACCCTCCTTATGAATACCGATTCGGAAGAGCTTATGCAGGCCGGTTGCGCGCTTGCCGGGGAGACCTTTCCCCTCTTCAAAAGAGCGATTGGATGGAACAACGATGATATTGACCGGGTCTTTACCCACCAGGTCGGCTCAGCTCACAGGAAACTCATGTACGAAAGCATTGGGCTGGATGAAAAGAAAGATTTTTCAACGCTCGAGTTCATGGGGAACACCGGTTCCGCCGCCCTCCCTTCGGCTTTTGCCATCGGCATTGAACGCGGCGCGGTAAAGAAGGGGGACAAGATAGCCCTTCTCGGCATCGGGTCCGGCCTCAATACCGTCATGCTCGGCGTGGAATGGTAAAGAAATGATCAACCTGGAATCAATAAAAGGGGAATATCCTTTTCAGCCCCACACTTTCGATATCGACGGCCTTTCGATGAACTACATCGATGAAGGCTCCGGCGAACCGATAGTCATGCTTCATGGAAATCCCACTTGGTCGTTCTATTACCGCAAACTCGTCGCGCCTCTTGGAGGGAGATGCAGGGTTGTCGTCCCGGACCACATCGGATGCGGCCTCTCTTCAAAACCTCAGAGGTACAGATATACACTCGAAACCCATATAGACAACCTCACCCGCCTAATAGACCACCTGGGGCTAAAAGAGATAACGCTGGCGGTTCATGACTGGGGGGGCGCTATCGGTATCGGATACGCCGTCAGGCACCCGGAGAATGTAAAAAGGATAGTGGTATTCAATACCGCCGCGTTTCTCTCACCGAACATTCCCCCTTCCATAAACCTCTGCCGCACGCCTATTCTTGGCGAATTCGTTATGAGAGGGTTGAACGGTTTCCTCGGAGCGGGCGTTCACCTCAGGTTCGGGATGGCGAAGCCGGAACGCTTTACAGCTGAGGTCAAGGAGGGTTATCTCGCTCCATACCGCACTTGGCACGACCGCGTGGCAATTGCCAGGTTTGTCCAGGATATCCCGATGTCGATGGATCACCCCACATACAATCTCCTCCTCTCCATCCAGGAGAGCCTGGGGCTCCTTAAAGACAAGCCGATGCGGATAATCTGGGGGATGAACGACTTCTGCTTTACTGAAAAATTCCTCGAAAGCTGGATGAAATATTTTCCAGAGGCCGACGTTCACCGGATGGAAGACGCCGGACACTGGGTGGTGGAAGACTCCTACGAAAAGATCATCCCGCTACTTGAAAGTTTCATGGAGGGTGGGCGATGACCCTTTCAAAAAACATGAATACGATAATCCCCTTTTGCGAAACGGCAAAGAAGAAGGGAAATGCCGTTGCGGTAGCCCACCAGGTAGGAAAGAAGTATAAGGAGATAACATTTGCCGATCTCGACAGGGAGAGTACGCTCCTGGCATCCGGGCTGGTCCGGCAGGGTATCGGCAGTGGGGTAAAGACGCTCCTTATGGTAAAGCCGGGGATAAAGTTCGTCAGCACCGCCATTGCGCTGTTCAAGGCCGGGGCCGTGCCGGTGTTCATTGATCCTGGGATGGGGCTTCGAAACCTCTTCAACTGCGTTGAAAAGGTGGAGCCGGAAGCTTTTATAGGGATACCAAAAGCTCATATAGCTAGGCTCCTCTTCAGGAGCCGCTTCAGAACGGCTCAAAAACTGGTAACTATCGGTCCGAAGATCTTCTGGGGAGGCTCTACATATAACAACCTCATCAAGGGAGCAGAGAATGATTTCACGATCGCGAGCGTAGAGCCGAAGGATACCGCCGCGATCATATTCACCACCGGCTCCACAGGCCCTCCAAAAGGGGTTATCTATACGCATGCCATGTTCAGGGCGCAGACCGATACGATTCGCGAGCAATACGGAACGACGCATGGCGACGTAGACCTTGCCGCCTTTCCCCTCTTCGCCCTGTTCAGCGTTAGCCTCGGAATGAAGGCGGTCATACCAGACATGGATCCGACGAAACCGGCGAAGGTTGATCCATTAAAGATTGTGAATGCGGTTAACGATCAGGGGGTGACGTTCACCTTCGGCTCGCCTGCCATTTGGGAGAGGGTTTCCTCGTACTGCGAAAAGAGATCGATAAAACTCCCGACCCTGAAAAAGGTTCTCATGGCAGGCGCGCCTGTATCGATGCAGATTCATGAAAGATTGCTAAACGACATTCTCACAAAGGGTGCGGAAACGCATACCCCGTACGGCGCCACGGAAGCTCTCCCGATAGCGGATATGAAGGGGAGTGAAGTCCTCTCATCTACCGGCATACAAACCAGGGATGGAAAAGGGATATGCGTAGGCTCTCCATTGCGGAACGCGAAAATAAGAATTATCAAAACTACCGAAAGCGAGATCCCTGTATGGGACAACTCCCTCCTCGCCCCTTCCGGTGAAAAAGGGGAGATAGTCGTGCAAGGTTCCGTCGTCTCAATTGGATACCTCCGTCTCCCCGAGCAGACCGGGATGGCAAAGATAACCGATGGTGATTCCTTATGGCACCGGATGGGGGACATCGGCTACTTCGATGACAAGGGGCGTCTCTGGTTCTGCGGAAGGAAGAACCACCGGGTGATCACTTCCAAAGGAACCTTGTACTCGGTCTGCACCGAAGCGATCTTCAACCGGCATCCTGCGGTTCTCCGCTCCGCGCTTGTCGGTCTGGGCAGCCTTTCCGAAAATGGAAAAAAATTCCAACACCCTGTAATTGTCATAGAACTTAAAAAGGAAAATATAAAGGACAACAGAGAACTGCTGACTCATGAGCTATTGGCACTGGGAGCAAAGAGTCCTCTCTCCTCTTCTATCAAGGATGTGCTCTACTACTACGACGTTTTTCCCACCGATATCCGGCACAACGCGAAAATTTTCAGGGAAAAACTGAAATTCTGGGCTGAACAACAACTCCCCCGCCTGGTACCGTAACGATGAGAGCGCTTGTCACAGGAGGGGGTGGGTTCCTCGGCAGGGCAATCGTTAAAAAACTGCTGGAGCGTGGAGATTCCGTAAAGGTTCTTGGACGAAGGAGCTACGCAGACCTGGCCGCACTTGGAGTTAAGACTGTTCAGGGTGACGTCGCCGACATGCAAAAGGTTTCAGAGGCGTGCGCTTCCGTCGACGTCGTATTTCACACAGCCGCTCTCGCTTCCATATGGGGGAAGCGTGACGATTTTTTCAGCGTTAATGTTGCCGGTACGCGAAACGTTATCAATGCGTGCTTCAAGCATGGGATTAAAAAACTGGTACACACCAGCTCGCCAAGCGTGGTGTATGACGCAACCGACCAGTTGAATATAGACGAAAGCGCCCCCTACCCCCCCCAATACCTCGCGCTCTATCCTGAGACAAAGGCAATCGCCGAACGGGAGGTTATCGCGGCGAACGGCAAGGATCGGCTCCTCACCGTTTCATTAAGGCCACATCTCATCTGGGGACCCGGTGATACGAACCTTATACCGAGGCTTATCGACCGCGCTCGTAATGGAAACCTCATGATTGTCGGTGACGGAAAAAACATCATCGACTCCGTATACATAGATAACGCCGCCGAAGCGCACCTCCTTGCCGCCGACCGCCTCACGGCAGATTCGCCTGTCGCCGGTTCATCCTATTTCATAACGCAGGGGGAGCCGCTCAACTGCTGGGGTTGGATAAACGAGATCCTGCAGGGGTTCGATCTCCCCCCTGTCAGAAAAACGATCGGCTATAAAACCGCCTACCGCATTGGGGGGTTGATGGAGATAGCCTACAGACTGCTTGGGAAAACATCAGAACCGAGGATGACCCGTTTTCTCGCCTCACAGCTTGCCACCTCGCACACCTACAATATCGGGAAGGCGAATAATGAGCTCGGCTACTACCCTGCCGTTTCTGTCAAGGAAGGGATGGAAAGGCTTTTCAAAGCGGGTCTTCCGCGACATTTCTGATCGGTAAGATAATCAGGGCTTAATAGCTGAAAAGGGTGTAGATGCTCATCCCGGCGAAGATAGAAAGCGCCAGAAAGAACGGAAAGATGGCGTAATAGATATACCTTATCGCCTTCTTCAGGTCGCCGTGGCGGTAATATGTCGCCACGATAATTCTCCAGAGTTCCGCTTCGGCATACACGAGCATATCCTCGGCGTTCGTCTTGTCCAGCCTGCTCTTGAACGTTTTGAAATCCCTGAAATCCTCGTATGTGTCCCGCGCGTGAAAGTAGTATATCTGCGGGGTACCTGCACCAAGCATGTCGTGGCTCTTCACCCAGACGTTTACAATGCTCGATGTGGCGATGAGCATCGAGAGAAGAAGCATCGCTATCGTCATCAAAACAAGGAGGATGATGATAAGAATTATAATCCTTGTCGCCAAGGTTGCTTCGACAGGTGTATCGACGTAACCGCTTATGAACCTGCCGAACAGGAAAAGCGTCGCCGTTACCAGCACTGCGTCGGCGCTCATGACGATAGCGGCCCTGCGCGAGATAGCCACGCGGAGCACATCATACCTGTCTATGAGCCAGGTAAGAGTCTCGAATTTTTCCTTGTAAATATTTTCAGCCACCAGTTTCTTCCTAGCCTCATCATATCGCTCTTTCCGGTTCCAACCAAGCTTTGGGGAGATTTGGAAAAGCCGGTGAAAAGGTGTAGATTCTAGGGTATATGCGGTTTGACTCTACGATTTTACCGGGTGAGACTGTTATTAAACCCTTTCTTATGAAAATAGCGTGAAAGCTGACAGCAACAGGATGGAATTTGTGGCGCACAGAGGATACGCGGCCCATTATCCAGAAAATACTATCATCTCCTTTGAAAAAGCTCTTGAGACCGGATGCCTTTTCCTCGAATGCGACGTTCAGCTTTCATCCGATAACATACCGGTCATAATCCACGATGACAATATTTTCAGGACATCTGGACAACATGGGAAGGTAAAGGATATGACCGCCAAGGAACTATCCCGCACAAACGTTGGAGAGCCTTCGCGCTTCGGCGCCAAATTCAACGATTCGCCGGTTCCGATGCTTTCCGACATCATCCCCCTCCTCCGCTCCAACCCGAAAGCAAAGATATTCGTCGAGCTGAAGGAAGAGAGCCTTGCCCATTTCGGCATCGACTTCATGGTCGGCAAGGTTCTTGATGTTCTTGCTCCGGTGAAGGAACAATGCCTGATAATCTCCTTCAACTATCAGTCGCTTGAATCGGCCCGAAGGCAGGGATGGAACGAAACCGGATGGGTCCTTGAATCATGGAACGAAGAGAGCCGCATGATGGCAAAGAAGCTCTCCCCTTCGTACCTGATCTGCAATTACAGGAAAATACCGCCGGAAAAGGAAAATATCTGGCCAGGCCCATGGGAATGGTTCCTGTACGAAATTACCGATATTGATGTCGCTCTCAGGTGGAACAGGCTCGGCGTCCGCTATATAGAAACGATGGAAGCGGGCGAAATGATAGAGAGTTTAAAGAGGAAAGGGAGTTAATGGAAAACAAAAATTACGATATCGTTGTAGTTGGGGGTGGGATACATGGCGTCGGTACCGCACAGGCGGCCGCCGCGAATGGATACTCTACCCTCCTTCTTGAAAAGGAGACTCTCGCATCGGCAACTTCAAGCAGGTCGAGCAAGCTGATCCATGGCGGTCTTCGCTATCTGGAATCGGGAAACCTCCACCTTGTATACGAATGCCTCCGCGAGCGGCACCTTCTGCTGGTGAACGCCCCGTCACTGGTGAAGATGATCCCTTTCAACATACCCATATACAAAAGTACCAGCAGACCCCCATTCATTATCCGCATCGGCCTTACGCTCTATTTCGCCCTGGCGGGATTCAGGATGGAGGCAATTTTCCGTTCGGTGCCGAAAAGCGAATGGAGCGGACTCGACGGGTTGACAACGGACGATCTCAAGGCCGTTTTCCGATACGGCGACGCCCAGACTGACGACAGGCTCCTTACCGAATCGATAATGAGATCGGCACAAAAGCTCGGTGCCGACCTCGCAACGCAGGCGGAGTTCATAGGAGCCGAATACGGTAGCGAAGGATGGGCCGTCAGCTATAAGCAGAACGGGAAGTCGAATAATGTGCGGGCATCGGTGATCATTAACTGCGCTGGCCCATGGATAAACGACGTCTTGCGGAGAGTAACTCCTCGCCAGAAAGAGGCGTCAGTAGAGTTTGTCGCCGGTACGCACATTCTCCTCGATGGAAAACTTGATAAGGGGGTCTATTTCGTGGAGGCCCCTCAGGATAAACGCGCAGTTCTGATAATGCCGTGGCAGGATAAGATACTTATAGGGACCACTGAAACCGTTTTCAAGGGGGATCCCGCGAAGATAGAACCTCTTGAAGAGGAGAAAGAATATCTGCTTAAGACGCTGGCGAAATATTTTCCAAAGTTCAAGGGGGCGACCAAAGCAGATATCATTGAATCATTCGCCGGGATAAGGGTGCTCCCCACCGGCGAAGACGACCCTTTCCACCGCTCGCGAGAGACCTTTTTCCATCACGGCAACCTGAAAGAGGCCCCTATGCTGACTATTTGCGGAGGAAAGCTGACATCATACAGGGCAACATCGGAGAAAATAATCAGGGCTGTATCCCCGCTCCTCCCTTCCCGCATGAGAATAGCCGATACCAGGAGACTGAGGCTGGAATAAAAGTTTCCTTCTTCCGTTTTGCTGTCACTTTCGCACCCAGTTTGCATTTCATGTTAAGATGTCCTGATAAACAGTTCTTTCTCTCTTTTTAATATTTACGGTTGGGCATAAAAGTGGAAAAAATTAAGATTCTCATTGCCGAAGATTCAGAGGACATATGCAACCTGTATAAAGCAGGTCTTCCTGCCGACAAATTTGAAATCACTTTTACAAATAACGGCGAAGACGCGCTTGAGCTTCGAAAAACAGTAGAGCCCGATATCCTCTTGCTTGATATCAAAATGCCCATAATGTCAGGTTTTGCCGCGCTGAAAAAACTTAGGGCCAAGACCCCTTTAGCTAAGGAGGGAAAGACCGACCCCCGCGGAAAAAAACTTCCCGTTGTGATAATGGCTACCGCGATGAAAAAGAGGGAGGACATTATGGACTGCGTAAAGCTGGGGATAAACGGCTATATAGTAAAACCTTTCAGCCACAAGGAGATCGCGGACAAGATCATTTCGATGTACATCACGGTTTATCCAGAATAATCCATCATTTGTTTATTGCCTGAATATCCTCACCACCTTTAGCTGATAATTACAACCTGCAAAGATCCAAACTCGTATCTGAGCGGGGCGATGAAGCCCGTAGCTTTACGGTTTTGTTGATATGTGCGGACAATATCCATTCTCCTTCCGCTTGTTCGCCAATTTGTTTCAATTCCTGAAAAACAAAAGGGAAATGTGCTGAACCTGCATACCGTTGTGATTCAAAGTTGCCTTACCGGCGGCGGAAAACTATAATGCCAGTCCAAAAGCGGAAAGGAACCGCTTTTACGAAAGTATCGTATGATCAGGATAAATTGATTCATCTGTTTGCATTGTGCAACATGATTTTTTAAGGAATAGTTTTTGTTTAATTCCAGAATAGTGATTACAGGGGTCGGCCTCGCCTCCCCAAACGGCAACAACCTAGCCGAATACCGCGAAGCGCTTCTAAACGGAAGATCCGGCGTTACCGATATCGAAACACGATACATGGGTAAGGTTCATGCGGGGGTCTGCAACTTCGACGATCAGAAATACCAGAAGAAAAAAGAGATCCGAAGGGGGACCAGGGCCGGGAGCATCGCCATCTACTCCTCCCACGAGGCGATAGCGGATGCCGGGATCGACCTCGACAAGGTCGGGCGCGACCGGGTCGGCGTATACCTCGGCATCACGGAACATGGCAACGTGGAGACCGAAAACGAGATCTACAAGATAAGCCAGTTCGGCTACGACACGAAATACTGGACCCACCACCACAATCCGAGAACCGTGGCAAACGCACCTGCTGGAGAGGTGACCCTGAACCTGGGGATAACAGGCCCGCACCTTACCCTCGGGGCCGCGTGCGCCGCCGGAAATATCGGCCTTATTACCGGCTCCCAGATGCTCCGCCTCGGCGACTGCGATCTCGCCCTGGCCGGGGGTGTTTCCGAAAGTATCCATACATTCGGTATCTTCGCTTCCTTTAAGGCTCAAAACGCCCTCGCCCACCATGACGACCCGACGAAGGCTTGCAGGCCTTTCGCAAAGGACAGGAACGGCATTGTCGTGGCCGAAGGGGGATGTGTTTATACCCTGGAAAGGCTCGATGATGCCAAGGCAAGAGGGGCGAAAATATACGGGGAGGTCGTCGGATACGGTCAAAACTCGGATGCGACCGACTTCGTCCTCCCGCACCCTGCCCGCCAGGCGGAATGCATCCGTTTGGCCCTAAAACGCGCCGGAATGGAGCCATCCGAAATAGACATAGTAAGTACCCACGGCACCGGCACGCACCTCGGCGACGAACAGGAGTGCCAGGCTATAAGGGAGGTATTTGACGGTTCCGGCGGGACATACATCAACAATACAAAAAGCTTCATAGGGCATGCCATGGGGGCCGCCGGAGCGCTGGAGCTGGCGGGAAACCTCCCATCCTTCCAGGATGGATTGATACACCCCACTATCAACCTAAATGAAATAGATCCCGAATGCAGGCTGAATAACCTTGTAATAGACAAACCATTAAAAAAAGGGGAGATAAACAGTATTTTAAACAACTCCTTCGGCATGCTCGGCATCAACTCCGTTGTAATAATTAAACGTTTTGTAAGTTAATTTCGCTTTTTCCCCTTTTCTTTAGTACAATTTCCGGGTTTAATAATAGAATAAAACGAAAGTGGATTTGCAAAAGGAGAGTTTTAGTGACAAAGGAGAGTCTACAGGCTGTAATAATCGATATTATCAGGGGAATTGCACCGGACGAAGATTTAAACAGCATTGATGCGGAGAAACCTCTAAGGGAACAGATTGACCTCGACTCAATGGATTTCCTCGATATCGTAATGGAACTCCGTGTACGCTATAAAATCGACGTCCCGGAATCGGATTACATGGCGCTCAACACGCTAAAGAGCACCGTGGACTATCTGTTTCCCAAAATGCAGAACGCCTGACCATTCTGAGGCCTGTCTAAAGGTTGAATAGGCCACAATCCTACGATGTACTGATTATCGGCGCAGGTCTGTCCGGCCTCGCCGCCGGCATACGCCTCGCCCATTTCGGCAAGAAGGTCGCCATCCTGGAGCGCCATGACCGAGTGGGGGGGCTGAATTCATACTACACCATGAACGGCCGGGAACTTGATGTCGGCCTTCACGCAATCACTAATCTCAACCCTAATAACGGCCCGTTTGGCGCGATGAAAAAGGTTCTGCGCCAGCTGAGATTGAAAGCTGAGGATTTCGACCTCCACCCCCACAATAAAAGCCTGGTAACCTGCCATGGAACAAATCTGGAGTTCACCAACGAATTTGATTATTTCGTGTCTCAAATTAACGATACTTTTCCCGGCGAAAGGGATAATTTCCAGAAACTGCTGAAAAAAATGGATTCGATGAATCTATTCGACTATGGCTCCCCCGCCGAAAGTTCAAGGGAAATTCTCGGCTCCACCTTCGGCGACCCGCACCTTGCCGAGATGCTCCTCCTCCCGGCAATGTTCTACGGCAACTCCCGCGAGGACGATATGGAATTCCGGCAGTTCGCGATCCTCTTCAACTCCATTTTCAGGGAGGGGATAGGAAGGCCGCGCAACGGCATTAGGCCGATTCTTGATGTATTGGTAAAGAGATTCACCGAATCCGGGGGGAAATTGATGCTCGAATCGGGCGTCATGTCCATAATTACTGAAAATAAAAAGGCAGTTTCGGTGACCCTGTACGACGGAAGGATCTTGCATTGTGACAGCATTCTCTCCTCTGCCGGACACCCGGAAACCATCGCCCTCCTAGCTGAAAGCGGCGCTTCAAAAGTGCCCGAACAGGGGCGGATCTCATTCATGGAATCGTTATCGGTGCTCGATCGCCCCACTGCTGAAATCGGATTCGAGTATGGGATCGTCTTTTATAGCCTAAGTGAAAAGCTCTCTTACCGCAGACCGGATACCCCCGTAGATACCTCCAGCGGTGTTATATGCCTCCCCGACAATTTTGCCTATCCGGAGCCTCTCGACTCCAGAATGGTAAGGATAACGAACATCGCTGACCACCGTTTCTGGGAAAAGATCGATCCTATGAAGAATCTCCCCGAAAAGAATGAGTGGTACAAACGGTCGCTGAAGGACGTTTCCGCGATACTTCCCGACATCTCCGGTAAAACCGTATTTACCGACATCTTCACCCCCCGCACTATCGAACGCTATACGGGCCGTTTTAACGGCGCTGTTTACGGCGCACCCGTTAAATTATGGGATGGCTGTACCGACATCCCGAATATCTTCATTTGCGGAACCGACCAGGGGTTCCTCGGCATTGTCGGTTCAATGCTGAGCGGAATTTCCATAGCCAACGACCGCCTCTTAAAATAACGCCTACTACCTGCTAAAATATCGCACCTGAATCAATTATGGAGAAACGGCAACTAATATGAGCAAGCGCGGATTGAAGAATATCAAGAGCGAATACGACGTCATCGTGATAGGCGCGGGCTTAGGCGGCCTCACATGCGCCAACATGCTGGGGAGGCGGGGCTACTCCGTGCTTTTGCTGGAACACCACACCCATCTGGGCGGGCTTGCGGCGTATTTCAAGAGAAAAAAACATATCTTCGACGTCGCGCTTCACGGCTTTCCTGTCGGCATGATCAAGACATGCCGAAAATACTGGAACGCCGATATGGCGGACAGGATAGTCCCTTTGAAAAGAATAATTTTTGACAACCCACAGTTCTCTCTTGAAACCACATATACAAAGGATGACTTCACAAAACTTCTGATTGAAAAATTCGGCGTACCTGCCGAGACCGTGGAAGCCTTTTTTGAGCACACCCGCAGTATGAACTTCTACGACAACGACAAAAGGACCGTGCGTGAGCTGTTCCAGGAGTATTTTCCCGACCGCGACGACGTCTGGCGTCTCCTTATGGAGCCGATAACATACGCGAACGGCTCCACTCTCGATGAGCCAGCTATCACATACGGAATAGTCTTCAGCAATTTCATGAACAAGGGGGTCTACACATTTCAGGGGGGGACCGACCTCATCATTAAAATGATGGAAGAGGAACTTTTAAAGAACGGCGTTGACGTGCGAACCAAAGTGCTGGTTGAAAAGATCGGAACAGAAAACGGCGCCGTGACCGGCGTAGTTGCAAACGGCGAATTCATAAAATCTAAAGCGGTTGTTTCAAACGCCAACCTTATCAGCACGGTACTGGAAATGCTGGACAAGGAAGCGATCACGTCTGAGTTCCGGCAGCAGACCGAAAAGGTGCAGGTGAACAACTCATCCTGCCAGGTCTACATCGGCATAAAGAACGGCGAAAAGATAGACGATATCGGCGAGCTCCTCTTTACCTCAACCGCGCCGAAATTCAACGCCGAGATGATGAGAAGCATGGATGTCACCAGCAGAACCTTTTCTGTCTACTACCCCTACGCCAGACCGGGCCACGACAGGTATACTATCGTCTCTTCAACGAACGCGAATTACGACGACTGGGCGTCGCTTTCTGAAAATGAATACAAAGAGGCAAAAGAGCACCTGATAGAAACCACTCTCGAAGCTCTTGAAAAATATGTGCCCGGCGTAAGGGGAAAAATAGACCACCTGGAAGCGGCAACACCCAAGACCTTCCTGAGATATACAAGACATCTTGGCGGCTCTTCATTCGGTACAAAATTCGAAGGGCTCGAGATAAGCAACTCGCTTCCCAATATGGTAGGGGGGCTCTTCTTTACCGGCTCTGTAGGTATTATCATGTCGGGATGGTTAGGGGCGGCCAATTACGGTGTTATAATCTCAAATGATGTTGACAAATATATGGGGAAACTAGGTGTTTGATTTTTCCGGTTATACGGTAATAGTTACCGGCGGAACAAGGGGGATCGGCGGAGCCATATCCGAATCGTTTCTCGCTTCCGGAGCCAAGGTGATAGCCATATATGCCGGAAATGAAGCTGGAGCGGAAAATTTCCGAAATAAAAACGCCTCGCATTCCGCAAATCTTGAAACCTTGAAACTCAATGTAGCTGACTATGAAAGCGTTGAGAAGTTTTTTGACAAATTCGAAGAGAAGCATGAAAAGCTTGATGTTCTTGTCAATTGCGCCGGCATCAGGCGGGACTCCATTGTAGGAATGATGAAACCGGCCGACTGGCAGGACGTGATCGATATAAACCTGACCGGGACTTTCAACATGTCGAAATTCTCCGTACTGCAGATGATGCGCAAAAAACAGGGGAGGATCATCAATATCACAAGTCCAAGCGGACGAATCGGTATTGAAGGGCAGGCAAACTACGCCGCTTCCAAGGCCGGACAGGTAGCATTTACCAAATCGCTTTCAAAGGAGACCGCATCGAGGAAGATAACCGTTAATTGCGTCAGTCCCGGATTCATAGAGACTGACCTGATAGCCGATCTTCCGGAACAGGCGCGTGAAGATTATAAAAAGATCATTCCTCTGCGACGCTTTGGAACTCCTGGTGAAGTTGCCCCTGCCGTTCTCTTTCTCGCTTCAAAGGAGGCATCCTATATCACCGGCACCGTACTTGAAGTGAGCGGCGGATTATAGATGGAAGATATTTTAAGAGCCATACCTCATCGCCCCCCTTTTCTCTTTCTCGATAGAATCACCGAATCGGGCTCAAATTTCCTGAAAGCGGAAAAGGAGCTGAAACCGGAACTCGATTTCTTCAAGGGGCACTATCCTTCTTTTCCTATCATGCCGGGGGTACTGATCTGCGAGGCGATATTCCAGGCCGGGGCAATACTCCTTTCAAAACTTGTTGAAGCCGGTTCCGACAAGGTGCCGGTGCTTACCAGGATAAAAAACGCCCGGTTTAAAAGGATGGTTCGTCCTGGAGACATACTAAACGTACACACGGAGATCATCGAAAAACTTGGGGAGGTCTTTTTCATGCGCGGGAAAGCGCTCGTTGGGGGGAAGACCGCCGTAGACGTGGAATACGCTTGCACACTTGCCATGATGGAAGGTGCTAACGAATGAGCTTTCTCGGATTTGAAGGGAAGAATTACCTGATTTTCGGCGTAGCAAACAAAAAGAGCGTCGCTTATCACATCGCCGATATCATACGGAGGGAAGGTGGAAACCTCTACCTCTCCGTGCAGGATGAAGAGAAAAAAAATGCCGCGGAAAAACTCTTCCCAGAAGCCAAGATATTTACCTGCAACGTATCAGATGAAAATGACATTACTCGCCTCGCACGCGAAGTAAAGGATGCGGCCGGATCGGTACACGGTATTGTCCACTCCGTGGCTTTCGCCAATTTTTCCGAAGGGATAAAATCGTTTCACGAAACCGTGAAAAAGGATTTCCAGGAAGCGCTTGATATCTCCTGCTTTTCGCTTATCACGATAGCGAATGCTTTCAAGGATATCATTGACGCGAAAGGCTCCGTGGTAACGATCTCAATCTCCACCACGCGCATGGCATCGGAGAATTATGGCTACATGGCCCCTATAAAGGCCGCGCTTGATTCCTCCCTCGCTTTTCTCGCGAAAAGCTTCAGCCATTTCAGCGAAGTGAGGTTCAACGCCGTCGGCCCCGGATTATTGAAAACTTCAGCCTCAGCGGGGATACCAGGCTACGTTGATTCTTACCTGTACGCGCAGAATATGACTCTAAGAAAGCGCGCAGTGGAGACGCGCGAAGCAGCAAACGTAGCCGCGTTCCTCCTTAGCGATGCGTCGAGCGGAGTAACTACGCAGAAAATAGTCGTAGACGGCGGGATGGACACCAACTATTTCGACAAGGATACGATAAAAAAAGTACTTGAATAACCCTCAAGGGACATCCCCTCCCCCTGACCGTTTCCCATCTTGGCGCCTCCTGCCGGCATGACAGCCGCTTTTCGTGGGGGTAATTTCCCTTCAAGACAGGGAGTGAATCCTCCGATATACTAGGGATGAAAACAGGGGGTAAACATGGACAAAGGGAATGCCGGGAAACCAAGCGTGAGCGCAGTTATACTCACATGGAACCGCAGGGAGGATCTCGCGCAAACGCTTGATATTCTATCGACTGACCCCTACGAAAACCTGGAAATTATCGTGATAGACAATAACTCAACCGACGATACCGATAAAATGGTCACGGGGCGCTTTCCTGCCGTAAGCTACCTGAAGCTGGAAGATAATGTCGGAATCGCCGGTTATAACATCGGCTTTAAAAAGGCGGCCGGAGAGTATATTGTCGCATTTGATTCCGATTCCTATCCTCACCGTGACGCTATAGGCAAAATGGTAAAACTTTTCGATGAGAACAGGGACGCGGGGGTTGTAGCTTTTGATGTCCACTCTCCCACCCAGACCGCCTTAAATGCCGACATAAAGGACAACTCGGTAAACGAGATAGTTGGATATCACGGAGCAGGCGTAGGTTTTCGGCGCGAGGTGTTCCGGGATGCTGGATACTGGTTTGAGCCTTTTTTCCTCTATTTCAATGAGATGGATCACGCAATGCGGGTTTCCAGAGCCGGATACAAAATCATTCGAACCCCTTCTATCCGAGCGTTCCATAAATCGAGTATCTCATCCAGGCCATCCGCCAACGGCCCCTACTATTACGTTCGGAACGCGCTATGGCTCGCATGGAGAAACTATCCTCTCTTCCCGATGTTCTGGACTACCCTTCATATCATTTACATGGCGGTTTCGGAAGCGTTCAATCAGCACACCTTTATATACATAAAAGCCCTATACGACGCTTTCGTGCGTATAGACGAAATAATTGCGTCCAGGGATCCTTTGAAAACGGAACTTTTCAGGAAAACTCGTGTCCCTCTCAGTCTCGCATTTTCCAGGTGGGGATAATGAACACATTGGTATTTAAATCGGCTTCAATGGAGCGGCTGGACTCTCTTCTTGACAAGTTGATCGCGGAAAAGAAGGATGACGACAGGATAGACGTCCTGACACATTCACACTGGGGTGAAACTATAAAGGCAAACTACCCCGCCTGCAATGTGATCAATTACCCTTATTCTGAAAATTTCAGCAGGAAATCGGTTTTAACCCTTGTCAGCGATGAAACTTTGCTCCCCGAATATGACCAAGTCATCGTCCTGTTGTCCAACTTGACCGGAAAAGGACACCATAATGTTTTGATGGCGGCAGAGGTTTTCGGGAAAACAGTCCTTTCATTCAATACAAACTCAGAGTTTTCCCACATTTCCCTTTTACGCATTCATACGGATAATATAAAACGTGCCACTTTATTCCCGTTTGTAATTTCTGGTACACTCTTATTCTGGCTGGTAGGGGGGGCTTTACTCCTTCCGCCTCTTGTTTTGCGCTCCATGCGGCTAGCTTTGACCAATGATCGGGGGTTGAATAAATAGTGGATAAATCAGTTAATGTTCTGATCACCGCGGCCTCAAGACGGGTTGCGCTGGTGCGCTCGTTCGGTGACGCTCTTGCCGAACTGGGGGTGAAAGGGAGTGTCATTGCCACCGATGTTGATCCGCTTTCAGCCAGCCTCGCTTTTTCACATAAAAATATTATCGTTCCCCTTTCCACTTCGCCGGACTATATAGATAAAATAAAACAGGTCTGCGAAAAAGAAAAGGTATCGCTTCTGATACCTACGATTGATGAAGAGTTGAATCTTTTTGGCAGGCACAAAAAGGATTTTGCCGAGATAGGGGTAAAAATCCCGGTTTCCGAAGAAGAGATCGGCGAGATATGTAACGACAAATACAAGACCTACTGCTTTTTCCGTGATAATAACCTTCCAATCGCGCAGACGTGGCTCCCCGATGAGATCAGAAAGATTGAGCCATCTTTCCCCCTCTTCATAAAACCTAGGATCGGACGAGGCGCCGTTAATGCCTATCCGGTCAAAAATCAGAAAGAGCTCGACTTCTTCCTGGATTACGTAAAGGATCCGGTCGTGCAGACATTTCTTCCTGGCGACGAATATACCGTTGACATACTTTGCGACTTCAGCGGGGAGGTAATTTCAGTTGTTCCCCGCCAAAGGCTCGTTATCAGATCCGGCGTATGCGACCGGGGACGCACAAAAAAGGATATGGATCTGATAAATACCAGCATCCATGTAGCCAAAACGCTTAAGATCATCGGCCCCGCAAATCTGCAATGCAAGGTACATAACGGAAAGATTACATTTTTTGAGGTAAACCCGAGGTTTTCCGGCGCCATTCAGCTCACCATCAAGGCTGGCGCAAACTTTCCTCGCATGATTCTGAAAATGATGAATGGCGGTATTGCTCCCATCATAGGTGAATTCGAGGAAGACCTTACAATGGTATCGTACGAAGAGAGCATTTATCATTACAGCAATGGTAAACACAAACCGACCGGGGAAAAAGGGAATTAAGCAGATACCAGGCGAAAAAAAAACCGCCCCCCTTTTCAAGGTAGCTTTGATTGGATGCGGGCGCATCGGATGGATGCTTGAAGACGATCCGCTTCGCGTAAAGCCTGCCACCCACGCGGGGGGATTTTCAAATCATCCAAAAACCAAGATCACATCCGCCTGCGATATCAACAAGACACGCCTTCACCAATTCGGCGAGCGGTACGGCATTGACAGCAATTCACTCTATACCGATTTTAAAGATCTACTAAAAAATGAAAATCCGGATATCGTCAGCATCGCTACATGGACAGAACATCACTGCGAAATGGTCATTGAATCCGCAAAAAATAAAAGCGTTAAAGGTATCTACTGCGAAAAACCGATATCACTTACCCTGAAGGAAGCCGAAAGGATGAATGCCGCGTGTAAAAAAAGGGGAATCCCTCTTGTAATCGGCCATGAAAGAAGATTCGATTCAAACTTCGTAAAAATCAAAAATATGATCGACGATGAAGTATTCGGAAAACTCCGCACTATCGTAGCTCACACGCTTTCCTCCCAGGTGCCGAAGCTTCCGGTTTCAAAATTTGCCGGCGGAACCCTGTTCCACGACGGGACACACCTTTTCGATCTGGTCCTCTATTTCGGCGGAGCCGCCGATTATGTGGTCGGATTTGACGAACGTGATTTCGGCAGAAAATATATCGAATCTACCGCCGTAGGATTCATAAAACTCAAGAATGGCGTTAACGTCCTTTTCGAGGGTGGAGGGAGAAGGAAGTATTTCAAATTCGACCTCGACATGCAGTTTGAACGCGGGCGGATACTTATCGGGAACTCCGGCATACATCTTTTCGGCTCCAAAAAAAGCAGGCACTATACCGGCTTTTTCGAGCTTGAGCCCATTCCTTACAAGGAGCCGAAAAACCGGAAGAACGCTTTCGTGGTCGCAGTCGATGAAATTGTAAGATCGATCAAAAACGGTCATGTTCCGAGATCAAACGGTGAGGAGGGAAAGAACAGCCTCGAATTGATACTTTCAATTTATAAATCAGCTTCCAAAGGTGGAAAGAAAGTTAAAATCGGAGGAAAAAATAGGGGATGAGTCCCAACTCAAACAATTCTGTCGTCATCATTCAGGCAAGGATAGGCTCCGAACGCCTCCCTGGAAAAAGTCTGCTTGATATTTGCGGGAAACCGCTGATAGAACGCGTAATCGAATCCGCAAGAGAGATTAAAAGCGTAAAAGTCCTTGTCCTCGCCACTACCTGGCTCGCCGAGGATGACCCTCTTGCAGAAGCCGGAAAAACGCTTGGATGCGAAGTGTTCCGCGGCGACCCCGAAGATGTACTTGCCCGATATCATAATGCCGCACAAAACTATAAAGCCGATACTATTGTACGCCTTTGCGGCGACAGCCCGATAATTGATACCGAATACATGGACAGGATGGTTATCGAACATCTTGAAAAGGGAGCGGATCTGACCTGCAATATCTCCCCTCTTCCTCTCGGCCCCACAGGTTCCGTCGTATCTCGAAAAGCATTGGAAATCATGTTCCAAAAGGCCGATACAGGCTACCAACGGGAACATGTAACACCATACATCTCCGAGCACCGAAAGGAATTCAATATCCTAGAAATGACGGTACCAGTGCAATTTCATCGAAACTACAGGATGACCATTGATGAAACAGCCGACTTGGAAATGTTTAAAAAACTATATCACGCGTTTGAGACGGAAGGATTTGAACCTAATTATTCAAACGCCATTCATCTTCTCGACAATAATAGCGATATGAGCGGTATCAACCGAAGCGTTCCCCAAAGGGATTGGCGCAGGTAACATCTCTGCATCCCAATCATGCTACTAGTTCTTTATGTAATATATATGAAAAGCGAGCTTCGATGAAAATTCCGACGCAAAACGCCTTCTGGTCAGAAATTCACTCCAGTTTGTATTTTTGGATATATAAGAAATCGCTTCATCCGTTTTGTCCCTGAACTCCTTTTCAACCTTTTGCATTTTTTCAATTCTTCTACGATTATGTATTTCCGATTGAAATTTTCCAGCATTCATACTTTGAATTTCATACTCCTCGTCTATTGCTTTTTTAATGCTTTTCATTTCGGCTTCAATAACGAAATATCTTGAAGCCATTTCGCTAATTCTTTGTTTCTCATCAGATGAAAACCCGTCTTTTACTTCAATTTGAAAATACCTGTTTTGGCCTAGCAGTTTCATCAGCAAGCGGTGCATTTCATCTATTTTTGCTTCTGAAAAATCTCTTGCATCTCGAGACCCCTTTGAGACTTGAAACAGATCGTCAACGAATTTTTCATTCCAGGTAAACATAACAGAATTGCTATCTACGCCAACATCAAATGGCCCGTCCATTCTTCCCGTATTTACTTTGAAGTTCTTAAATTGCTCAGGATTGAACAGCTTGGTTGCATATGCGCTTGTTTTCAGTTGAATCTCGATTTGCCTGAAAAAAAGGGCCTTATCGTCAAGCTTTTTTGAAAGATAAAATAAAAGCGAAATCCCCGGCTTATAGTATCTGTCTCTCTCCTGGAATTTCAGAGTCAGATCCCTTGCTGTTTCATATTGGTTTTTCATCATCGCAAGCTCTGCCTTTGCATAATCAACGTCCCTGAATTTGGGAAAAACTGCGTCAAGTCTTTCAATTGTTTTCTCAAGTCCCTTGCTGTCACCTGCTTCGACCTGCAAAGCGGAAAGCTTATACAACCAAAATACATCTTTTGATTTTTCCGACATCTCAGCTAATTTATCCATGCGCTCGGCATTTGACCTGTATTTATTCCCTATCGCCATGTATTGATAACTGGAATAGGCATTTGGATAATAAAACACGAATAGTGACATAACTGAGATGAGCGAAAATCCAAATAGGGCTTTATTATATTTCGGATTCCAACTCCCAAACCATCTACTGCTCTCTGTTGCAGAAGAGTTAATAAGATAGACGGACATGGCCAAAATGGTAAAAAGCGGAATTCTAACTGCCAACTTTCGAGGTGCGAGGCTTACAAGAGATTGTACATGGTACGCAATTAGGCATCCGATTATTCCAATTGCCAATTTTTTCAATAACAGACCAGACGTAGTCGACCTCAATATTTTTACCATACCAATAAATATATATGTCCAGAAAATTAATAGTACCGCCAGACCTATAATTCCGCTCTCTTGCATGTATTCAAGTATCTCAGAGTGCGCATTTCCAAAATCATTTTCACCAGAGTAAAGTCTTACATCCGGCGACATGAACTCGAAAAACAGGTTATGGGAACTGCCGAGACCGTAACCGACAATCGGGGACGATTTTATGGAAGCTATTGCCGTGTTCCATGAAAACAGTCTCGACATCCATCCTACACCGGAAAATGAATTTACAACTCTGTCATTAAGATTATGAAAATAGCTGGTAAACAACGCCAGAACAAGTACAGCCAGCGCCACTATACCGAGAGAAAAAAACGAAACTTTCTTCAACCACTCCTTATCAGCATAGGTTAATGCTATCGCTAAGAATACGAATATAAATGAAAACATAGAGGCGAATATCGCCGCCCGCGTCATTGTAAAAAAAAGCGCCACCCAACCGACAAGGAGCACGGAGATAAAAAATCTATTCTCTGAATCAAATTCGATCTTCGATACCACCGCCTTCCCTGTCGAGGTTTCAATTTTGCCTGGAAGCGAAAGGGCTAGAAATAGCGGAAGCAGGATATTCAAAAATCCCGCAAAATAATTCGGATTTCCAAACGTCGACATCGGCCTTAAAACCGGAGACCATCTCCCCAGAACAGGGTTGATGCCAAACCTGTCCAGAATAGCCATCACGCCCACGAAGATAACAATAGCACCGAGTACTTTAATCAGAAGTTGCAGATCATCAATCGATTTGAGCAGAGAGTAAAGGATCCCTGCCCACAAAATCAGCGTCAACTGCGCGGTTATCTCGTAGTTGAAATGATAATTGAATTTACCCCCATGAAGCAGCAATCCGGGAAAAGTCGCCATTACCAGCGGCAACAACAATATCCAGATCGCAAAAGGGGAATTTTCAACTTTATTATTGCGTATCGATATTCCGAGCCATAAGGACATCGTAAATACTCCGCCCATCAAGACAAGCAACTTGTAATTATCGTAATAATAAAAACTTTCGGAATATATCATGAATATCAATACAAGTATCAAAGCGGGCAGAAACATTGATGACCCGTAAATTTGCCGGAAAAATGACGTTTGCATCAAACGGTAAAATTACCAGCAGGGAATCGAAAATATCTTCATGTGCCGTGAAGTATGAAAGAGGAGGTATTTCCAGACGAGGCATGAGTAACCACGCAATTTGCCGTCGCTCCTGCCGCTACCGCCTGGGCGTCAAGAGTATAACCATCCGGAACCCCCCCTTCAAGGAGCATCCCCGCCTCATTACAGTTTGAAATGTTTACACAGCCGTTGCCGATGGAACATGCCGCATAGTTGATCGCGCTTGCAGAACCTATAGAGCCTGCCACTGCCTTTACTGCCGCAACCTCGGCGTCGCCGGAAAAGTTTATGAACCGCGGAACAGCTACTGCCGCGAGAACCCCAAGTATGACGATGACCATTACCAGCTCTATCAGTGTGAAGCCGGAATTTGATAATCTGCTAACGCTCTTGAAAATTTCAAGCCTATCTTTGCTAAACTGCCCAACATCATTCATATTATTATTACGATTAGATACACATTTCCATTGCCCTCAAGGAACCCCTCAATCCAGAGCTAAGATTATATCACCTGAATTTCAAATTACATATCTATAACCCCTTCATTCAGTTTTCATATGTTTTGCATGAATATTCCCTTCCTCTTTTCCCAGGTGATTTTGAGTTTAAAGATTTCTAATATATAACCTATTGTTTTTACTATACACAATATTACCTCTGTAACGATATGTGGAACTTTATAACCTGTTGTTTCATGAGATGATATTAATTCCAATTACACACTTCGTTCCTGAAAAATATGACCGAATGGTTGAATAGCGGCAAATTTACCATATTTGATTTCCATATCGGCCTAGTTTTTAATATGTTAGCGATAATGCTTTCCCATATCCGGTTTCAACTCAATCTCTTTTCCTGTACAATATGAGCTGAAATTTTACATGACTGTTTTCAAGGAGTAGGAATTGAGCAATTTGAAGAATAAACCATTTTTATCGACGATAGTCATAGTACTGGCCCTATGTATATTGATCGTTCTCCTTATCAAGGTACCAAACCCTGTCGGAAGTTATATTGTTTCCGAGGCAAAGGCCAACGGCTTTATCGAATATGACTCCCTGGAAGCACACGCTATGGCAATGAAAATATGCACACAGTGCCATACAACCGAACGCATAAAACTCTACTGTCCAAGATGCGGTCCTCCGTTCGTTGCTGTTATCCCTCACATGCAGACATTTATTCAGAACTACCAGAAGAACAAGCCCGATCTTGAATACATAAATGTTACCCAGTATCAGGCGGTCGCAATCGTTCAGGTTTGGAATGCCCTGGTAGGGAACTGGGAGTCCGATTTCCGCGAGCAGGACATGATAAAAATGATCGGTAACTATGACAAACTTATAAAGCTTTACAAAACCCCTGTAAGCGAGAGAAAGATCGAGATGGCGTTGAATGACCGCGATGACCTGAAAATGGGTCATATGTCCAACATGGACGAGATGCAGAAAAATCTCGGAACACCTGAAAACAATCCTCGACCTGGAGATGCTGTCAATCCATGTAGCAAAGGCGACATGGGTGGAATGGACCATATGAATCATGACCAGATGGATCACGACAAAATGGATCATGATCAGATGGATCACAGCAATCACTAATAATGCCGGATTCTCAAATGGAGACATATACCCTGCCAACGGAGGCTTCCAATACGCCGGTACCACGCTCGAAAAGGATAAATCAGATCATAATTTTCGGCGCGATCGCCTACCTCCTCCATGCTTTGTTCATCTACTCCCTTGAGAAACAGCCGGAACTGCTTAAAACGGGCGAGACTGTTCCGCATTTCTCGGTGGGATTAGCCGATGGCGGCATGCTTTCCGAGATGGATATCATAGGAAAACCGGCAATGATCTTCTATTTTGCCAATTGGTGCCCCTGCTCACATGAATCTATCAAATGGATAAAGGAGGCGAAAAGCCAATACTCATCAATGGGGCTTACCGTCGTCGGCATAGGGATTCAGGATACTACCGCGAACATCTCCGAGTTCGCCGCTAAACATGCACTCGACTTTCCGGTTGGCATAAAGGGCGGCGATTCTGCCGCGAGAATTATGGGGATTAAGACAACACCCACTACACTATTTTTTGATTCCTCCGGCGTCCTGCGTCATTCCTGGGTTGGAAAAATAGAAGAGCAGGGCCAAATTCAGGAAGGGATAAATAGTATTTATCCTAAGGAACAGTTCGCTGTAGCCAGATAAGGCGGTTTAAATGACAATTTTTCAGGCTTTCTTTGGCGGTTTTTCAAGCTTCTTTTCCGTTTGGATATTCTGCCTGATGCAGGTGATCCCGTTTTTTCTTGCGCTTACTGCGGGCCTTCTGGTTTTTAAGAAAATGGGCGAGAATGGATACTGGAAAAGGGTACTCTATATTGCTATCCTCCCCCTTGTCGGCTTCATCATAGTTTTCACATTGACAGGCATGTCGACAACTTCCATTAGCAGAGCGATCTTCAGATATAACGAACTTCTAAACCGGTTTGGAGGTGTCATAATCGGCCTAACCGGACTGTATCTCATCGGTCTCCTGACAATTAAGGATCAACCGAGGAGGGTGACGCTGTTCGGTGTTCC
>JAOUMJ010000036.1 GCA_029881495.1 Nitrospinota bacterium
ATCTATCTTCCGCCAAGTTTCATGCAGGCAACACTTCTCTCTGGGATGGACGCTCCAACAGGAGAAGGAGCAAAAGGTGAACCGATGCCATCACTGCTGCGTATAAAGGACCTTGCGGTTCTACCGAACCGGTTCAAGAAAGATCTAAAAGGATGTTTTGTCATTGCAAACGGAATAGGAAAACTATCAGCAGAAAGAGCTTACCTTAGGCTGGTCACACTTTCGTGTCTCAGATATGACGGCAACGCCATTATCGATCAGTCAATAAAAGGTTTTGTTACTGATGTCGACGGCAAGATAGGGCTTGCCGGGCGTGTAGTATCGAAAATGGGGACAACAATAGCGGCCTCAATGGTTGCAGGATTTTTCGGCGGAGCAGGAGAGGCGATCAGTCAGGCCTCTCAGACGACGTCATTGAATCCCTTCGGTTCAACACAGGTGCTTGATCCAAAAATGATCGGCCAGGCGGGGGCCGGTAAGGGGATTTCCCAAGGAGCCGAACGTTTGCAGGATTTCTATCTCGAACTCGCGCGGGACTCAATGCCTGTAATCGAGGTAGGGGCTACAAAAGACGTCACCATCGTGGTGACTGAAGGGATCAACCTGAAAATCAAATGTATCGGTGAAAACGAATGCGATTAAGAATTTTGTTTGTATCTACTGCGCTGTTTGCCTCTGCCTGCGCTTCAGTTATGAATCCTTACGAAGGGGATTTCACCTGCCCAAAGACACATAACGGCAAGTGCGTCTCGATAAACGAGGCGTATGAGGAGAGTATTAACGGCAAGAAGATTGAGAAACCAAAACTGAAAAGCAAACAAGTATCAAAGCCAACACAGGACGAATCATTTCTTGATTCTAACGGAATGCAACTCTATGAATTTGAGAAACCGGTGAAAAAGTTGAAAGAGAATTCTGAAAAGGAGAATAGCCTTGAGCTACTGGAGCCAAGTGAAATGTATCAGGACGCGCTCTATTCGGAGATGTCAGCCTTGATCAAAGAGCCTGTAACCCCGGTTGTGAGAGTTCCGAATACTGTCAGGGTACTTCTTCTTCCTTATAAGGATGACGAAACTGAAGGGGAGATGCTTTTCATGTACAGATACGTGTTTTTCATTCTCGAAAAGCCGTACTGGATCCTGGACGGGTATCCAAACATTAAGGATGAGTAAATACGGATGAGCATTAAATCTGTTTTAGAGAAAATTATTTTAGGAAGCGATGGCGGGTTGAAATTCAGCGACCTCATAGATTTATCTGAACGAACAAAATTGTCCGATTCACTCCCATGGATTTATTACAACGATGACGAAAGCTGTTTTCTCAATGTGGACGGATCCATAGGCGTCGGCTGGGAATGCAGTCCGCTTGCATTTGCCGGTGATCAGACAGTGAACATCCTGAAAGGGATATTCCGAGCCGGGATACCTGAAGGATCTGTATTGCAGTTCATTCTTCATGCTGACGATAACATTGATCCGCTGATCCAATCATTTAAGGAAAACAAAAATAAACGCAATAACGATCTTGTTAAAGGAATAGGAGAAAATCTTGGAGAATTTTTCAGATCTTCAGTAGCTGGATTTAAGATGCTTGGCGGAATACCGTCGCGAAATTTCAGGCTGTTTGTTTACTTGAAGATCCCAGACAGCAAAGGGTTGAGCAAAAGCGTGATGGGAGAGATAGTAAATGCCGTCTATGAATGCCTTGCTGGCGCAAATCTTGGCCCTGACAAAGTAACAGGGAAGCGGCTTGTGGACTGGGCAAGAAGAATATTGAACGATATCCCTTCGCAAAACAATTCGAGGTACGATCCTCTCTACCCGATCAGGAAACAGATAATATTTGCTGAAACGGAAGTTGAGGATTATTCAGATTCATTGCGGATAGGCAGCCGTCATTTTCGCTGTATTACGCCGAAGGTATTTCCAAAGGATGTCGATCTGTTCCAGACGAATCAGCTTTTCGGAGGGGTCTGGGGACTGATTTCGGATAATGACCAAATCAAGCTTCCTTTCATCTATTCATTGAACATCGTATTTGAAAACATGAAAGCTGGTCTGCATACGAAGTGCAATCTTGTTTTACAGCAAAAGGCGGTCGGTAGTTTTGGAATTACGCTTCGCAGGAAACAGGAGGAGTATTTATGGGCGACCGATAAGCTTGAAGGGGGTGAACAGTTCGTAAGGGTAATACCTACCTTATGGATCTACGGTAAGGATAAGAACAGAGTATCCGAAACCGTTTCCAGGGCAAAGCGGATGTGGGAAAGCGCCGGTTATGTCATGCAGGATGACAGAGGGATATTAAGGCTCCTTCTTCTATCATCGCTTCCGTTTGGTCTTATCAACAAAGGGGATAATGTAGACAATATCGACAGGGATTTCATTGTCCCAGCCGATACGGTTACCTCCATTCTGCCTATACAAGGGGATTTTTCAGGCAGTTCCAGTCCTGCTCTGATGGTTGTTGGCCGAAAGGGACAGATCGCATTTGTAGATGTGTTTGCACCAGGTGCCAATAACCACAACATGTTTATCTGCGCATCGTCGGGCGGCGGAAAATCGTTCCTTGTGAATTACATCGTTTCCGCTTATTACGGCGCCGGAGCGAAGATACGAATAATAGATATCGGTGGGTCTTATAAAAAGACTACCTCGATGTTTGACGCGAAATATCTTCACTTCTCGCCGGAATCGGATGTATGCGTAAATCCCTTTTCAAATATAACCGATCCTGAATTCGATATTCCGATGGTTGCCACAATAATCGCCCAGATGTGTTATTCGGGCGATATCACTGCATCTCCTACAGCAACTGAAAAAACAATTCTGGAGCGCACGGTGACGTATGTATATAAAAACGCGGCGGCGAAAGGCTGGAAGATGAATATTGACGCTGTGCATGAAATTCTGCTCAACGCAAAGGATTATGTTGATGCCGAAGTGATTACTCCTGAAACGATTGCCAATGCGCGTGAGCTTGCTTTTAATCTACAGAAATTCACATCCGAAGGACCGTATGGCCGGTTCTTTAACAGGGACTCAAGCCTTGATATTTCAAAAGATGATTTTGTGGTCCTTGAACTTGAGCACCTTGCACAGAACCCGGCTCTTTTCAGCGTCATCACGCTACAGGTTGTAAATCTCGTAACCCAGAACCTATATCTCTCCGATCGGGGAACTCCTATCTTCATAATATTTGATGAAGCGCATCAGTTTCTAAGGGAGTCTGGGATTATCTCTCTGGCAATAGAAACCGGGTATCGAAGAGCGAGAAAATACGGTGGATCATTTTCTATTATCACTCAGTCGGTTCTAGACTTGAAGAAGTTCGGAAACGTTGGCGAAGTGATATATGGGAATTCCGCTTTCAAATTTTACCTTGAATCGACCGACTTCGTTAAGGCAAAGAAGGAAAACATCATTCACTACGATGATTTCATCATTGATCTATTGAATAGCGTCAAGAGCAATCCGCCAAAGTATTCCGAAATATTTTTCGATACGCCATCAGGCAAAGGGGTAGGGCGGTTGCTGGTCGATATGTTCACTTATTATGCGTTCACTTCAAAAGGATCAGAAATAGCCGAAATAGAGGCAAAGGTTAAGGAAGGGATGAGCTATGAAGAAGCGATCATGTATATGGTTGAGAAGTATCGCAAGTAGTTGCATTCTACTTCTGATATTGCCTGCGGTCTTATTTGCCGCATCTCAAGCGGATCTTGATGCGGCGAAAGCTTCAGCTGGCAAACTTGGCGATATGGTCAAGGGATTTGTCGGTTCCACTTCCGGGATAACCGACAGGTTTTCTACGCCTGCGACCTCTTCCAACGCATCAATGTCCACGATGGACGGTTCTACAACCTTCAATGGTCAGTTGATGTGTCCGAGCACGTCTAAATTCCTTGACATATATTTTGGTATCGGAGCCAAAGGGGATCTATCTCCTTTGATAGTCAGCCAGGATACAGACCTGGACGGCAATTACGACTTTGTATTTACATCGCCGGTCATAGTATCCGGTATATGTGCCAACGGGGTTGTTTCATGCACGGAAGGGACATGGTCAGGATGCAGTTATTACAAGTGGCAGGCCGATGCAAATTCAAAACTCTCTTTCGCACCTGCAGGTATGACAGAACTAGGGGGCTGTTCCTGTTTGAACTCTTCATGCGCCAAGCCGACATGGAACGTATTTGCCACGGAAGTATTGAAAGCTCTTGGCGGCGGGGCAAGCGGGGCGATCATGCAATCCAATTCGGGATTTACTATTGCCAATGCCGTTGTTGATGGCACAGAGATTACCTATTACGCGAATTACACTGGCAATTGCAGTGGCGGGAATACGAGCGCAAAATCTTTCACTCAATATAATTCTAAAAGCGCTCTTGAAAGCGGCACAAACTCAGCGGTAGCAACGCAAGCGACTGATTCCGGCAGTTATTACAGCAGGCTTGATAATTCGACTCCTAATAAAAATACAACAAACAGCTTATTCCCATGCGTCGTTGAATGGGTTCATGATGTAACTACAAATCAGAAATCGCTTACAGGATCAGGTTCGGGAACGATGTGCGTTCCATATAACATGAACATGTCACTTTCAGTTTCAGGTGGGGCGTATTCAGTCACCGGGTTTGCCTCATCGGTAAAGAGCGGGGATTGCGGATCTGCAATGCCGACAGTTCTCGATTATCCGGGGACGCTGGAAGCCGGGGCATTCGTTACCGGATTGAACATATGCGGCTCGTCTCCCGAATGTACTTCAACCGGATGCAAAAGCGCCTCTTCCGGTTCAGCTGGTGGGGCGTTAATTCAGTGTCCATCTGTAGCATCGACCAGAGCGGTCAACTACTCTTTCAACTGGGATCTGGATTACAAGGTCGATGTTGAAAGCGAATATTTAAGGAACACATGCCAGACTGCTGAAGCCAATTGTACGCTTAAGGATGAAAAGATAGACGGTATCGCAACCTATTCAAGTTTTCAGCCGACCGGGCTTTATCCAGTAGGTTCGAGTTGCAACGATTTTACATCTTCAATCGGAAACATCTATCACGTCTGCAAGGAGTGGTGGAAAAAGGAGAGAACCTATCTATGTCCTGAGACAACTCTGGATATTGATGTTTCAGCCGGAACAACGAGGGCAAAATCGATTTATGAAACGGTTGCCCAGGGGGCAGGAGAGATTACCTATACGGATGTCAGAAAAGAGAGCTCAGGTACATGGACGGCGGTAAACGACAAGATAATATTCCCTGATCAGGATCCCGGCGCTTGTGAGATTACCTGTAAGACGAAGGTCCCAAGCGTTGACGCCAATGCCGGAGGAGGGGCGAACGTATCCCAGGCGAACAGCAGTTTCCCTAAATCCGAATTCAGGTACAGACCATGCGTGAATAATGTATGTCCTCTGTTGGAGCCTGATGAAACGATTGTCGAGAATTGCGGATGTCTATCGGATTTTGTCGAAGCGGCCAAGGGGATGGAGATGATCAATACAGCTGCAAAAGACATGATCTGTTCTTCAGGGGTGAAGAAGTGATGAGAGTGCGATTAAAAATATTCATTATTATGTGTTCACTTTCAATGTTTCTACCTATAGCAGAATCTGCCGTTGATTTTAGATGCGCGGTTGACTTAAACGGTGACGGCGCTATGGACCAGACCGGAACATGCGACGCCGGAACGAAGTTCGGCGGCGGGGCGGATTATTTATGCCCCCTTGGATCTGCGAACTGTTCGCTTCGCAACTTTACATGCAGTCTTGATAACAAGGTATATAGCGATAAAGCCAAGTGCGATACGGGGTGTATTGAAACAAGCGCGTGCGAAGTCCGGCCAAGCGGCCTTTCTCGCACAGGTAAAAGTTCTTTCAGCGCCTGCTATGACAAATATATTTATGCAAGGGCTTACAGACCTAACACGTCGGATGCTTCCTTTACAATACAGTATCTCGATACCAGCCCAAATGGGACGGCGCATCATAACTGTTCCGGTGATGGCGGTGTTGGAGATGGTTGGCATAGTATTGGTACGGTAGATCTCTGGGATACAGCTTTTACGACAGACCCTGTCGAACATTCCGATATAAACCTCAATTTATGTTTCTATTTTTATAATTGGAATGATTATCAGCCCAAATGTATAACCAGTTTTAATCAGTCTATCCTTATTGGCCAAGACGATGCTCCCGGTTCAACTACTGATACTTTTTCCTACTACTACAACGTTGATATTCCGTTAACCGAATACTCATGCCGGTATGATGAATATCCTTTTACACCTGCTTTTCAACCGGGATCTGCAAATGCCCATACCATTGTTGCGGATCCGACCCCTCTGATCGTGGATGTTTCTACGAAAACTGAAGGATATTATTTAACAAAACTGGATCTGAGCCCTTCAGGCGACCTTCTTGTTTACGGTAATCTTGCCACCAAGACATGGAGATTGATTGATTTAAATCAGGGGAGGCCGTTTACCCAACCAAACTATGTCGAAGGCTGGGATAATTCTGTTGACTCCGGCGCAACTCAGGTCGGCACGTTAGTTCTGAGCGATTCCGCAAAAGCCTTTGGCGCTCCATCGATAAATATTATTGACCCGGAACTATTTAACAGCTCGTTACCCCTCGCGCAGATTAACAACATTGCAGGTAGCACAATTGAAATCTACAAATGGAAGATTGTCTTTGTTCAAATTGCAGGAACCAGAGAAAGTCGAATGCAGATGACGCTTGCCGCAACCATCACTTTGCCAGGCTTGAAGTTCAGAGGGGCTGTTTGTCCGTATCCTCTGCTTTGTAGTTTTGGGAGAATTGATATGAAAATATCAGATTCAAAAATGATGGTAAACGCGACATGTAATGGTAATGCGTGTGTTATTGATTATGGTCTTTTGACCAAGGTGGAAGCATTACCAAACATACTCAAATTCTCAAATCTTGATGGATACGCAGGCGAGATCTCGGTTGAAAATCTTGGAGGGGTAACACCCCCTCAAGCCTGTACAGGCTCTCCCAAATCATGCACGAAAATAGGGACATGCCCGGAAAAGCCTGTTTGTCCTACCGGTTTTAACTGCGACTGCACATCAGGTACCGCTCCGACATGCTCCGATAGCGGCAGTTTGAATACATCAAGCGATAAGTGCGAGATTACAACATCAAAACTATGCCCTGTCGGCATGTCATACGATGCGACAGAAGACGCCTGCGTTGCAGATCCAGTTTGTTCGGGGGGAACATATAACCCGACAAAGAACAGGTGCGAAAATAATTTATCTATTAAATGTCCGACAGGTTATGCCTTCAACAATTCAACCTGGCGTTGTGAGGCTACCATTGCCTGTCCTGCAAATACTTCATGGGATGATCTGTCAGGGAAATGCAGATCATCAAAGGTATGTGATCCTGGTAAATCATACGACAGCGTTAACGGCAAATGTTTTGAACCGTCTACGTGTAGCGTTGGAGGACTTCAAACATCCAGGGACAAGTGTGAAGAAGCTCCATTCTGTCTGGCAAATACAAGCTACAATGTTTCATCGAATGTATGCCAGGCGGCCAGTACATCGATCTGCGCGTCTGGTTATAGTTTGATAAGCGGCAAATGCGAAAAGTCGATTGACTGCAATTACGGTTCATGGGACGCATCAGCAAACCAATGTTCAGGTTCAATCCAATGCGGCGGAGCAGGTTATACGTCAATCGCGAACGGCGCCTATTGTACAGCCCCCGCCCCAAATCCCTTATGCGCCACTGGAGATTCATATGTGACGACTAGGCCAAAAGTATCCAGTAGCGATTTAACTGGTCCATATCCCATTTACTCATGTGTAAGGGGATACTCTTTTAGTGCTAGTATTTCTACGTGTCCTTCAGGATATACCTTGAAAAGTTATTACAGGGTAACCAAGTGGTACAACGACTATACCTATTATTATTGTGCCAAGGCTCCAGCTTGTCCGTTTGGGGGATCATGGAATCCGAGCGCAGGGGAGTGCAGGTCTACTGCAACATGCCCATCAGGCACGCTTCAGAATCAAAATACTTGCGTCAGTAACGGAACTTGTACGCAAAGCGGGACTGTCAATGTTTCTTCGAATCGGTGTCAACTCAATGCAATACCGGAATGCATGGCTGGAACCTCATATAATTCTACAAGGGACAAGTGTGAAGTATCATCTACCTGCTCAAATGGCTTGACGCTCAACACCGTTTCGGACAGGTGTGACGCTGATCCGCAATGTTTGCCAGGATTGCTGTACAACACGGTAAGGGACAGGTGCGAAGTAAACGCGGCTGCCGCTTGCCCTTCCGGTACTGTTTATAACTCGGGGTCTGGTTATTGTGAGGCGTCGCTTAACTGTCCTGCACCAGGCGCTCTTGTGCCGAGGGAGATATATACATGTGAAGCGACCGCTACATTTTCATGTCCTGCAGGTTATACCGAATCGCCTGACCGTGTTTGTGAAAAGGCTCCTGCCTGTGACAAAGGAATTTATTCCGCTTCTGCTGATAAATGTAAAATCACTGGCGATTCCTTGTGTCCTTCGGCCTATGCGTTCAACGCTACCGCTGATCTATGTCAGAAACCACCTCTATGTTCTTCCGGGTCATACGATAACGCTTCCGATAAATGTTGCCAGTGCGAGTCTCCAAATGCCTGCATCACGACGCTTTCAAACCCGACACTAAGCGACTACTCATGTTCTCCGAATAGCTGTGTAGATATCGGGAACAGTGCCAACGTCACTCCTACAACAGTAGATATGACTTACTTCAGAGATGACGCGCCGATAGATTCATCGGGGCAATGCCTGGGAGAGTTCCTGCTGTTCAGCGGAAAACCTGAACTCTGCAGGACCTCCGGGATCCAGACGAACTACACGAATTGCTGCAACAATACCGACTATTCAAAATTGGGGTGTACGCCTGCGGAAGTCGAAACCAACATCGACGTTAACGCGGGTAAGTGCCACAAGATAGGGCGCACCTGCGCCGAAAGCTGGAACGGCGTCGGGTGCGTCCAGCAACAGGACGTCTACTGCTGCTTCAACGGAATAATGGCAAGGATTACCCATGAGCAAGGCCGTACACAGGTTGACGCTTTTGCTAAAGGGGTCGACGGGATGTGGGGTAATTTCGAATCGCCTAACTGTAGAGGTTTTACGCCTCTTCAATTTCAGTCAATCGATTTTTCAAGGGTCGACTATTCGGAGTGGATAAACAGCATCATGCCTCCTTCAAGTGCCCCTGCTGATTCAAAAAACAGTATGGAAAACAAGGTAAACGATTACTACAACAGGTTGAAGTAAATGAAAAAAACAATTTTGATATTTTTAACTTTTGTTATCACGCCGTTGCATTCAATAGCGGCTACGCAGGATTTGGGAACCTACGGAAAAACATATCCTATTAAGGAAGAAGACGCGATGGTGGAGATGAAGCGGGCCGCTGCTTCAATAGACTGGGAGAAGTTTTACGATAAAAAGAAAACAGCTGAAAAGATAAAAAACTTTCGTCCCAAAGGTATGGAGTACTTGCCAAGAGCGGAGAAAGATTCCAAACGTCATATTGATATTACATATACCTGGAACGGACCAGATATAGTCGATGATAAAGGGACGGTAATATATCCTTCGGGTTATTCATTCAACCCTTTTAACTTCCTCGATTTCCCGGGCAAAATTGTAGTTATCGACGGCGACGATCCTGAGCAGGTTGATTGGCTTAAAAAATCAGGATATCTGAAAAACAGTTCAGTAACTCTCCTCCTCTCAGGCGGATCATATTATGACCTTGGCAAGGAACTGGGTCGGCCACTTTTTTACGCATTCCCAGAAGTGGCCGCCAAACTTGGGCTTAAAGCGGTTCCGTCTGTAGTCGAACAGGACGGGATATTGATGCAGGTAACCGAAATCGAAATTAAAAAGAAAAGAAAATAGATGGGAAAAAAGAAAAAGGTAATTGTCAAAGTTGTTGTTGCGCTTGTTCTTGCAATAACAGTTGAAGCCGAAGCTATGTGTCCTTCCGGGTTTCTGAACCCTATAGATGATATCGCATGGGAAGGGATATTCCCGATAAAAATCGGAGGGGTAGTTGTATCATCATCCGACTTTCCAGATTCCCCGGATGCGGCTTCTGCGGCTGTCTGCATCTGCCCTGATCCTATGATGGTTATGCGACCGGGTATTACTACAGCATTCTGGGAGCCGATAAGAATGATTGAAACTGTAAAAGAGCCATTCTGTTTTCCGACCGTAGGGCTTGGTCTGCCAAATCCTGTCCCCGGAACGCTCACAGGATCGAGCGAGATGGCCACTATGGGAAACACTGGAGAAAGCACAACCTTGCAGGCCCATTACTTTATCTATCCGGTCTGGGGACTTATGGGGATGATGACAGATTCGATGTGTGTTGAATCTTCTACCGGCCTTGATGTCGCATACATAACGGAGGTTGATCCGCTTTGGCAAAACGATCTGCTGGCATTTTTTTTAAATCCTGAAGCGCTTCTGTTTGCCAATCCGGTTGCGAGTATTGCATGTATCGCCGACAGCGTCGCTTCAAATGCTGGATTGTCGATTCCATTTCTGTTCTGGTGCATGGGGTCATGGGGTAACGCCTATCCACTATCGGGCCATGTCATGGCTTCCGATCCTATACAGTCAGGCGCGGCAATCGCAGGAAGGATGGTCTACAAGATGGGCCGCATGGGCCTTGCCTATGACGCCGCTTCAAATGTCTGCTTTCCGATCCCAGCACCTATATGGAACAAGTCCTATTACAGGTTGAATCTTTCCAGGCCAAGAAAAAGCGGTTTGACGGTCATCGGCAGGAGCGATCTTATCTGGGGATGGGGAAAGAACCTTTCAGTTCTTTCAGGAGATAACAACGTATGGACACTCTGGAGAAAGAGGGCCTGCTGTGCGTTTTAAAAAGAATGGAATTATTTTGTGTGCGGTTTTAGTGACCGCTCCTTTCATTGTTGCTGCGGATGGAAATGTAAACGGCATTGATAAGGTCAATATGGCCATACAAAGGGCAATTGAGGCAGAGAAGAATATTCATCTGCCGGTACAAACGGATCATGGCAAGGAGTTCAAGGAAACATTTAATTCAGATAAGCTTTTCGATTCGATTGATAAAGAAAAGGAGAGGCTTAAAAAGAAATTCAATCCTGATAGCAGTACTGCCACGGGAAAAGCAGATAAACAGTCAATTGAAAAGAAGAGAACAACTCATTTTACAAATAATGAGCGGGTCTATATATTTATTTCCGAATCGGTCCCGGAAGATACGCTTCGCGTGTACGCAAAAGATATTGCAAAACTTCCGCATGAAAAATCTTTCTTAGTAATGAGGGGGTTCGTCGGCGGGATGAAGAACTTCAAGCCGACAATCGATTTCATTCAGCGTATAAGACTGAAGAAAAAAAGTTGCGACTTCAAATCGATTCAATGTGAACAGGAGCCTGTTGAGGTACTCATAGATCCGCTACTTTATGAAAAGTTCAAAATAAACCGGGTTCCGGCGATTGTCTATGATTCGGGGATTTCTTCATACGTCGTATACGGAGATATCTCATTGGTTGGAAGTCTGGAGCTGATGGGGAAGGAAGCCAACTCTTCTACTCTCGATTTTTCGATAAAGGTATTGAGAGGAGAGGCAGAAGTATTAAAGGAAGGGGAATCGCATGAGTAGCGATAAGAATGAAGCGGTAAAGGCGAATTCTATAAAAAACTCCCTGGTAGATTACCTCAACTATTTCGTTATCTCGCTTATTTCGTCTCTTATCGTGGTCTCTGTTTATGACAGGTATTTCTCCGTGAAAATTGCATCTCTTGATGTAACAGGGTTTGTGGAAAAGGAAGAGGCTGATTTTGTGAAGCAGTTCAGCGATGACCTTGGAAACGGGAAAGTTAAAATTGAAGAGTTCGAAAAAAGCTACACGAGCCATTTTGCGGAGTTAAAAAGCCGTGTTGTAAAGGCAAGGGATAGTGTCCCCGATAATTACGTCGTAATTCTGGGCGATACGGTCCTCAAAAACTCGAAGGTGATCGAACCGTGACGAATAAGGAAAGAGTTCTCGAATCAAAAAAGAAATCTGTATGGTTAGTACTTCTGCTAATTCCTTTTGTATACATCGGGAGCCGTATTCCTGAAAATTTTGCAGTCACCACATCGGCTTCTTTATCGCACAGGATATATTTTCTTGTTCGGTTGAAAAAGGAGGACAAGATACATAGAGGCGACTACGTCTGGATCAGATCTCTTTCATCAAAATATATAGATGATGGAAAAGAGTTTTCGGCGATAAAACGTGTTGCCTGCAATGCCGGAGATCTTCTTGAAGTTTCGGATCAAAACTACAGTTGCAACGGTCGATATCTCGGCAGGGCAAAAAGATATTCCTTGAAAGGCGTTCTTCTGAAGGATTTTATCTTCAACGGAATTATACCTGAAGGGGAAATCTTTGTTATGGGAGAGCATAAAGACAGTTTCGACAGCAGATATCTGGGGTTTATAAAAAGGGACAACATAGGAGCAGTCGGAATTCCGATCATCTGAAATAAACATGGCCTTAAATAAATGGATCGTAGTGATTATCCTTTTAATGATCACGTTTAACTATGCGATAGCAGGTGAAAAGTCGAGTGAAGAAAAAAACGGTTGGTTCTGGTACAGATACGAGCCGCCGACAAAGGATGAAGAAGATCCTGAAAACCTTTCCAAAAAAGGGGAGAAGCAAAAAGATGAGATCTTCATTCCGAAACTCTCCGACTATACATACGAATCCCTTATCTCAATGCACCCGGATGAATTCAGACCATTGCTCGAATCATTTCACAAAAAAATGGTGCAGTCACCGACGCTTGATAATGCAACCGAGTACCAGATCGTAAAAGAGGTTGCGAGAAAAAAAGCCAGGGCGGCAGCGACCGCAATGACGATGGTTACGCAGATCAACCCTTCACTGGACGCGCAGAATGATTATCCGTCATCGAATACGGGGCGCGTCGCATTTCAGTCCCAGCAGAAAAGTGAGGTGGAATCAAGATTGATAGACGCAAAGGATAGTTTTGGACTCCTTTACTTTTACAGGGATGATTGCCCTTACTGCGACGCAATGAATAAAAGCCTCCAGCTCTTTTTAGCGAAATACGGCTGGGAGGTAAAGTATGTAGACACGAAAAACCAGAAATCTATGGCCGATATGTTCAGCGCTGATTCGGTCCCCTATGTCATAACCGTTTATCGGAAGAGTGGAGAATCCATGCCGGTTACGGCAGGGGTTATACCGTTGACCGAGTTCGAGGACAGGTTGTACAGGGCCATTCGTTACTTAAGGAAGGAAGCCCCTCTTGAAAATCTTGATACATATGATTTTCAAAAGGGGGGAGCATTTGATATGTCGGAACCAATCTCTTTTCCGGCAAGAGTTAAAGCAGAAGGGGAGTGAAAGTATGAAAACAAAAGGTTGTCTGATTGTAGTCGTGCTGCTGTTTGTAGCGATTCTATCCGGTACTGCTATAGCAGGCGGCTGGATGGATGATTGGCTTACCCAAAAGACAAGTACCTCTGGGGGGTACTATAAAGGTAGCAACAGGGGATATCTGACTGGCGGAAGTTTCAACGCACGCTGGTACAGCGGTTCGGATTCGCCTGTTACCGTAACGCCACCAAAACTGGAATTTGGTTGTGGCGGTATCAATGCATACATAGGAGGCGTTTCGTTTCTCAATGATCCGAAATACCTTCAGTCAAAACTGGAATCGATCCTTTCTTCCAGTACATCGGTCGCGTTTGCGATGGCGCTTGATTCACTTTGCCCTCAATGCGAAAAAACCATAACGAAGCTTGAGGATATGGCCAACAAGATAAACGGGCTGATGATAGACGATTGCACTGCATCCAAGGAGCTGGTCGCTTACATGAAAGATCTGCCTGACTCAAGCAAGAGCCACTCAGTAGGGGAACTGGCAGAGAGGATGACAGGCGGATACAACGCAAACACCGATCAAATTAAAGACGGGATTAAAGATAACGACAACCAGCCAACGCTTGGCGACGACGTTATGTCGGCCTCGTGTCCCCAGGATATAAAAGATATTTTCGCGACTCAAGGATCTGTATTACAGCACTTGGCCGACAAGAAAGGTCTTTCAGCGTCATATGTGAACATGATGCGCGGATTCATGGGGGATATATTGATTACAACTGCCGATGTGGGCGGCGGCAATTCGGTCTATAAAGCGATTGTCATTGAGGGTTGTCCTGAGAATAAAAAGGGATCCGTAAGCAATTTACTTAAAGGGAATGCCAAGGCAAGACCAGCTGACGGATCTTCCTGTGTGGTCATACCGGACACAAACAAAGATCTTATTGCCTACGCAAATACAGTTCTTGTAAGGGCGGCGGATAAAATTGAAAACCGTTCAGCCCAGATCTCGACCGACGTTGATTTTATGGGGGCGATACCGCTACCGATAATACCGACTCTTCGGATGGGGATTTTGACCCAACAGAAAGCGGCAGCGGCGGACAGCCTGGCGGAACTTGTCGCGATAGCCTACGCATACAACATGATGGTAGATCTGACAGATAAGGGACAGGAACTCATGCGGCTTGCCGGAAGAATAGGGGGGGCAACTGGATCTTTCGAACCGGGTTGCAGACTCGGTTCAATGGAAGAATCGATAGGAAAGATGAATATCCTTTTCAAAGAGGTAGCCGCCATGCGGGTTGAATTACAAAAGGAATACGCCATTGCGGCCGAAAGACCAAAAGCGCTTATGGACCTTTCTGCCAGGTATATGACTCTGCAAAAAGATGCCAGAAAGGATCTCTCCGATGTTCTTGGAGCAGGACAGGCCGCCAGAGTGATGAGGTAGCAATGAAATCGATTTTAATTTTGGCAATCGCGCTGGTACTGGCTATTCCCGAAACAGCAGATGCCTATGATATCGAATACATAACATATGGCGGATACGATATACATAAAGCCTTCCAGCGTGCCGCACTTATCTTCTCTGATGTTTCATATGTTGGCCTTGCTGCCGGGGCATGCCTTATGGTCATGGTGATAGGATCTTCTGCAGCATACATCGAGCAGTTTTTAAGCGGGCAGGGGAAGGGAGGCTTTGCCTCATGGGCAGTACCTGTACTGGTAGGCGTCATGCTCTTCTCCGGCCTGGTCATACCGAAAGGGACCATTACCGTAAGGGATGAAATTTCAAATCAGGACATAATCGTCGGAGGAGTGCCAGACATCATTACTTTGATTGCCGGAATATTCAATAAGCTCGAAGTGGCCATGATCAAGATGGCAGTAACCGCTGCCGATCCGATCCCCTACGACCAATACCCAGGGAAAACAGGTTTTAAGATATTACAGGCAATCGGCGGGGGACGTATGACGGCAAACGATACCCTTCTCGACTACAGCCTTAAGAACTACATCAATGATTGTGTATGGCTCGAACTTGCGTTGCCTGATACGACTCTCGATATAAACGTGATCAAGACCGGGACAAGCGATTTCAGGACAGAATTTGCAAAGGCAGCCAATCCTGGAGCCCCGGTGACTTATTACAGTTCGACATACAAAGGGGGAACCTCCATCACATGTCAGGAGGCATGGACAAATATAAATGCCGATTTAAGCAATACGGCCAATTTTTCCAAGGCGAAGCAGAGGGCATGTGTCACGGCGGGATTCGACGCGAACGACCCTGTGGACATGACCAGGTGCAGTGCGATCGCTACAAAGTTCGTTTCAACAGCAATAGAACCGGCTGCGAATTTCGATACCCTTATACGCCAGGCGGCAATTGCCCAGAGGCTGGAAGATGCCGCGATGGATGGGAACACGGTAAGGATAGGGAACTACAATTCAGGTCAGACCTACATGGGTGAAGGGCAGATGGCTCAGGAGTGGCTTCCGATAATGAGGTCCGTGATAACTTCTATCGGAATATCCTTAACGCCGTTCCTAATGCTTTTCCTGCCGACAATCGCCTTCAGAAAGGTGCTTAGCGCCATAATTTTTCTTTTTCTTTTCCCGGCGGTATGGGGCCTGGTCGACGCGATTATTTCAACATCGATGGTCGATCACGGCATTCGTGTTTTTCAGTCTGTAAGCGCAAACAAGCTCGGATTCGATGCCTTCCTTTTCATGGAAGATTCAGCTTCGAAAACTCTCGCTGCTTGGTACAAGGCTCAGAGCCTGATACCTCTATTAGCCATGGGTATAACAGGGATGTTTGTGGCCGGAGGATACTCCTTTTCAAGTATGGCAAGCGGTCTTTCTGGATCTGTTGCTTCCCAAGGGGCTGATGCGCAGAAAAAAACGGCCACTGCAGACGGCCTTGCCTCGATGACGACAGGGGCCAGAAATTCAATTGGGGATATCCGTACCTCGACGGAGCATTCATTCGATAATCAGTCTTCGGCGCGGTCGTACGGGCAGAGCATGGACGCTTTCGCCAATCTGGATAAAATGTCTGTTTACGATACGCAGGAAATGGGTTCAATGAGCGCGAAGGGGAGCATCATGAACGCCAATGAAACTATGGGCAAATGGGGAGCCGGAGGCTCTGACTCGGGTAAAGCCTACATGGGGGGAGCTGTTCCGTTTCACAGGGGACAGGCAGATGTAAACACACTGAATAAAGCTGCGGAAAACCATGGAAGATCTGTTCAGGATGAAGCAAATCTGCAGAAGGGTGCCAGCGTTAATTCTATTGACAATGTTGAGTTCAAGGACCGGGACGGCAATATGCTTCTTGCAACACAGGGGCAGGTATCCGAAAGCTACATGAAGGATGGAAATGTCATGGGGCATTTCAACGGAAGACTCAAAAATGCGGAAGAGCAGGAAGGTTTTGCAAAGTATCTCGATTCGCAAGGCCATTCAAATGCCGCCGAAACATTGAGAGGTATGAAGCCAACCGGTAGTGAAGGGATTTCGCTTGATGGTGATTTCTACAAAGGGGAAGACGGCAGGATGCAGTTCTCAAACCTGAAAGCTTCGCATGGCACGCAGACTTCACATCTCGATACCGGGAAGAAAGAGGCATACAGCAGCGTCAATACTCAGGATCAGGATATTTCAGGCAAAAAATTCGATACTGGTATCCATGTAGGCAATGCATTGCAGACCATGTCGGATGAAAAATCAATGGCGAAGATACTTTCAGGTTTTTCAGGGTTGAATACTGAAGAAAGGAATGCCGCTTTATGGAATCTTTCTAAGCAGGGAGCGAATGAGTACAGTTCATTGATGGATATTAAAGGATTCGATTCTGTAAGATCTACCGCGAAACTGACTGGAGGTATTGGCGTTGACAGTAAAGAGTCATTACCAGGTTTTATTGCAAACAAAGTTACAGGTGCGAGCATAAAGGGAAATGCTGAAGCAGGAGTTGATGTGGCCAGTGCAGAAGACGAACGCCGGAATCTTGTGGCGGCTGAGATGTACAAGAAGTTGTCCGGAAGCTACGAGGAAGGCTTCCAAAGTGGCCTTAAAGGTAACGAGGTCGACGGTCATGTCGCGAAGGAATTTTCATCCTTTATGAATTCCAAGTTGCAGAATTTGAACGAACCGGCAACTGAATTATATGGAGCAAAAGCTCTTGGTCAGCCTTTTCAGGAAATGAGGAATATGATTGGATCAGCAGGGGACAAGCTTTCCGGCATTATGAATAAGGGTGATTCCGATGTAGCACAAACCGGGATTCCTGAGAGCTATGCGGAAATTATCGGAACCGACAATAAATCTGGAACAGCAAACATCCCTGTTTCGGCATCGTTATCATCCCAGCAATCTAGGCGAGATAGATTGGAGGAGATTAATAGGCAGACAGCCAACACAATTTCCGGAATGCATGAAACAAACGTTCAGAACGTCGATACGGGATCTGGCAGAAGGGGATCTCCCGATGAAAATCGTGTCATCGACAGGGTTGGGAAGAAAATATCGGACCTTTTGGAAGAACAGGGGAAGAACGAAGAGATGAACAAGCTTTTGGATGGTTCCATGGAACCAAAAAATAAAGATGGAGGAAGTAGCGGACCGGATAATGTTGAAGGGATGAATCGGAACAGGAATAGTTAAGTTAACGACGATCTCTAGAAACATCCATTTGGTATTCAGCTACACTGTAACGCCAATCATCATCCGCTACACTGTTATTACCCGCTCTTCTTAAATGAGGTGGAAGGGGCTTACCGAAAAACCCGAGGATTTTAAAAAAGCCAATAAAAACGGTAATCATCCCAATCGCAACTATTGGAAACACCAGCCATTCCCAAGTTTTGTTCCCGTCAACGGCAATAATAGCCAAGCCAACAGAGATGTAGACAGTCAGAGCGAAAACCAAAGCCTTGAAAAGACGCATCAAGCCTGCCAGCAGACCTCCCTTTGGCTCGCCGTCACGGCGTATACAGTATCCAGCGGGAAGGGCGTCTTTCTGCAGTGCCCTGTAGTACGGTCTTTTCGGCTTGTCTTTCATCTCATCATTCCTTTTAATACTTTTCATTATGCATATTTTATAGCAGAAGTAAAACCGGGTGTCAATAAAAAGATATATTGTAAAACATATAGGAAATAAGATATATTGTACGCATGGAAAGATCTGAAAGAAACGGCCAATGAAGGTTGTATATCCTGCGGAAGTAAATAAAGGCAAAAACGGGCAGTTTACTGCCTTTTTACCCGATTTCCCTGATATTCATACGGAAGGGGGTAAAACTACTGGGGAAGCCCTCGAAAACGCTTCCAGAGCCCTCACTTTCGCTCTGGAAAAGCTTGTGAAAAAGGGTATGGATATTCCTCATCCAGGAGAGAAGGGGAAACACCTGGTTGCCCCCGCTGCCAGGGTTCAGGCCGCTATCCTTTTAAGGTTCGCCCGGGGATCCCAGTCGATCGCCCAGATAGCCAGGGCTCTTGATACTTCGTGGCCATCGGCCCAAAAGCTCGAGGATCCGACCCACTCCCCAAGTTTAAGGTCGTTGGAGAAGGCCGCCGCAGCAATGGGGAAAAAGTTAATTATTGAAATTAAGACATAATTATTGGCAACATGTCACAATAGTTAAAAGCATTTTTGGGAAATGTAATTATATTAAACTGTTAATCAGTTTATTAATATGATAAATTTCTGATTAATTATAATTGTTGATAAAAAAGCAGGGGTCGCGAGTCTGTTAAATTTCTTTTGGCGAATTGTGATGTATTAATTCTAACATGCCATTTCGGAGGCTATCTGCAGGAAGAAGGGGAATGAAGAGTTGGAATAGGAGGGCTAGGCAGTGGATCCATTAATTTTAAATGCATTGGTTGCAATAATTGTTGTCCTGTTTTTTCTGATTCAAGGGATTTCTAGTTACCGTGCCATTAATGGCGCCGATATGTATTTTCTTTATGGTCGTAACCTCCAAAATAAAGAATACTCTCGATCTTTTGCTGCTGCTTCAACATCATTAGCCACCGTGCTTTTCTTTTTTGTAATATTAGGAATTTCTCATGGCTTATATATTCTTTATGCCCCATTAACATATTTACTTGGTTGTTTTTTATATAGTAAATTATTTTTACCTGCTTTGGAAAGACAAGGCTTTTTTAATAAAAATACATTTGATGAAAATCCTTCTATGGGAACGACTCTTGGTAGCTATATTGAATTACGCTATAGAAGTAAGGTAATCAAATATTCTATTATGTTCGTAACATTCCTAGGTATGATGAGTATTTTGCTGATTGAGTTATTTGTTGGTGTCACTATATTTTCAATTTACTTAAAGGAACAATATGTTGATTTGGCTTTATTGTTTATTGCCTTTGTAGTATTTGCGTACACTGGCCTAGGTGGCTTATTTGCGGTTGTCAAAACGGATCGCCTACAGTTTGGACTTATGATATTTTCAGTAACAATATTTCTGGCATGGCTCGTTTGGGAATCTGTAGCTACCGATAGATTTCCAAGTCTCAATTATTTCATCATGAAACCAATTAGCATTAATGAAGGTATATTGATACCCTATCCACTATTATTTAATATTCTAGTTGTAAATTTGCTTTTGGTGCCTTCACTCTTGAGAACATGGCAATTAGCGGCTGCCTCCTCCTCATCTGAAGAAGTTAGGAGGGGAGTAATGAATGGGGCTTGGCTGACAGGCGCTTTAACAGGAATGTTCGTATTCATTGGCATATTCTTCTTTCGCTGTGTTTTTCCGAATGCAGAAGTCTCATTGCAAGGCATTTTTAATGCTCTGCATACCAGTAATTCTTTTTATGCGGCTTATATTATTTTTCCCATGTTTTTTGCAGCTTGTCTCGCTGCAATGCTAAGCACTGCGGATAGTTCGCTTATACCTCTTCTGCAAAGTCTTTTTCAGGACTTCAGGAAAATAAATACTGGCAATTCATGGAAACATGGTCATGTCTTGATTTGCACAGCTTTTTTGTTAGTTATTGCTATTGGTTTATATTTTATAGTATTTCGTCTATTAAAATTCAATCTCATATCTTGGCTTTTTACAATTTTTAGCTTTTTAATAATATGCACCCCAAGTATTATTTTTGCTGTGCTTGCCCCTGATGAAATTGTGTGTAAAAAATCCTCGAGAATAGCCGCTTTTGTCTCAATTTGGGGTGGACTCTTGATCGCGATAGTGATTTCAGTTGTAGGTAATAGATTAAATCTTATTGAACTAGTTCAGCTAAATAGCCCATTTGGAGCTCTTTTTGCATCACTTTGCTTTTTGCTTTTGCTGTTAACATGCAAATATTCTGAGTGGAAGGAGCCAAGAATATGAATTTAGAAAATTTGTTTATATATTTTGCTCCAATAATAGTTATTCATTCATTGCTGGTTTTTATCCAAGCGTTCTGGAAAGGGCGGTCACAATACGATGATATTTTTTCGGTTGAGATAAACGGCCTGAGTGAGCGCATAAGTGTCCAAGATCTACTTTGTGTACAATTGAATAGCCGATTTTGCTGCAATAACCTTTTGATTTGTGCACTTGTTTGGAGTCGCAGGCTCCGAATAGTTGCATATATACCAGCTCTGCTGTATTTGTTTGCAATAATATTATTGCTAGCGAGGGATATATTTATAGTTGATTTCGATACTAGGATGTTAGCAGTTGTTATGGTTGTGTTTGCCTTTGTGTTACAAGTTGGGTATGTGTTTTTGAAAATATACTCGAAAATACCTGATATATTGATTGACCTCCATGGAAATTATAGGGCATCAAGTCCATTGTTGATTTTATTTGATATAGTGCCGATTTGGCGGAAGTAATACCAAAGTCCAATAATGTCTAGCAAGTTACAGCCGATATTCATTCCTTTTTGTCTTTATTCAAATACATTTTACAGAAAAAAAGAAAATATGAAATATATATTCACAAATTATCTTCTGCCTGCCGAGGCAGGTGTGATAATGATTTGTGATGATCTGCATGCCTACAATTTAATTTTAAATGGTAGTTGTTCTACAATTGAACAAGCCTATAAAAAAGCGTATATGCAAGCAGAAAATTTGCATAATATGTTGACAAATATTCACAGGAAATTTCCTGAATCAGAGCAAATTAGCATAGTAAGGTGGATTGATATCGCAGGCCAAAAAGAGTGTAAGAAGCTTTTGAAAAACTTGCACCAGTTTGTGAATAACGATAATAATTTCAGGGATATAATTAATAAATTCATTTTGCTGAATTTAAACAATTTCCGATGGAACGGAAATAAAGAAACTTTAGTATGGGAAGAACGTTATATACTCGAAGAGATAATGATGAGTATTTACATTACAGAGATATTAGGGTATCCGAGAGAACTCTGGGAAAATGCACCAAAGCCAGAAATTCCCGATCCTATTGCATATTTATACAATAATAGACCTGATGTACTACGAATGTTGACTAAAAAGAATATTCTGGAAAGGAAATTAGAAATACTGATAATCCCGAAAAAAGAATATTTTTAGGCAGAACAAGAGACCTTCTTTGGTTGTTAATTAACATTTTTTAATGAGCAATTATTCTACGATTTGCGAAAGATGAACAAAGCACAAACATATTGAGACAGATATTCTAGCACAATAAATCGCCTAATATTTTAAGATTAATGAATTTGATCTATTCAAATTGCACGATAAGAGTTAACAAAAATATGATCCGGCCAGTAGGCCGGATCATTAATTGGTTTACTTGGTTTTCATTGCATCGTGATTGATAGTTTTGATTCTTTTATCCGATAGCATCGACGACTGCTTTTTCGTCACTCTTTGAAGCTTCTTTCTCAATCTCTCCAAGGATGTAATTGGCCGCTTTCTGTGCTTGCGATGATGCACGCAACAAAAGACGTCTGTCATCCTTTAAAGCCTTGAGCCAGTTTGCAATATAGGCCGCTGAGTTCTGCAAAACAGAGGAATTTTCTATTCCAGCTGATGAGCAGAGGAACGCGGAGCCCATTTCTGCAACCAGTTCTTCGCACGAATATTCTTCGCTTCCGAAGTTTGCCTTGGTATTTGCCAGTCTCGCAAGACGTTTCTCATGCCCGGTACTGTGCACCAGTTCATGGAAGAGGGTAGAGTAATATTCTTCCACCCCTTCGAAACTCTTTTTCGCTGGCATACGTACCAGGTCAAGTATCCGGTTATAAGACGCTCTGTTACCTTCGAAAAGAATCAAAGGAGAATCTTCATAATCCCGGACTATCTTTTCTGCCTCTTCTACAGGATTGAATTCGAGAATCTCCTCCTGCGGAATTTTTTCAGGCGGAATCCCTTCGGTCTGATCGATATTGAAAACCTTGTAGTAGCGTAAAACATACGGCGTCTGTTTCCCAGACTTCTCATCTGACTCCACAGAGTCACCGGTTTCATCTACATCGTCACGATCGAGCGCCTTCCAGAAAACTACGCATGTCCCTTTCTCCCCCTTTTTAACAGTTCCGCCCAACTGGCTTATCTGCCTGAAGGTTGCAAACCAGGGTGAGGCAAAGCCTCTTAAGTCCATTCCAAGACCGAGAAGCAGGACGTTAATACCTCTGTAAGGTTTTTTCGATATCAGATTCTTCGGTCCCCCGGATCTCCACGGCTTGCGCCATGGGATGACTCCGTTTTCGAGGGCGTTGATAATTTTGTCGGTTACGATTTCATAAACGTTTGGCATTTTTCGCTCCTTTGAAATGAAGCGCACGGCCACCTGAAAAGGATTTCCCCTTTAGGGACCGTGCGATCTTGTTTTCGCATAGCCCCTTGTTCAGGGGTGTTATTGAAGTAGTGTTATTAAGTTATCTAGTATTCAGATGGAAATAAAACCGTTGTTGCGGAACGATCATCTTCGGTGATTATCCAGATTTTCGTATTATCCGAAGCTGTGAAGGCGGAGAAGATCCTGCCTTCTGCATCTTTGAAAGCAACGTCATTTGCAGCCTTGTCCTCTATGGACATTTCCCCCCAATCACACTGCGAATGCCTGTTGAGAGAAGCGACTACAAATCTGGAAAATTCGGAGTCATCACAAAGTCTATCGTTTATTCCCCTGGTCATGATCAGACGACCCAAGGTAAACATCGGTTTTATTTTTAAAAACAGTAATGGAAACATGGTATTCGTATCTCCCTTGAAAGCGTACGGCCCTCAAATGAGAGATATCCCCGCTAAGGGCCGTACAAGTTGACCCTATCGGGCTGAAAAT
>JAOUMJ010000037.1 GCA_029881495.1 Nitrospinota bacterium
CGTTTTCGGGCGCGCCGGAGCCTCACGTTCGATCCCCTGTCGGGAAATCGGAACTGTTTGGAGCGTCGGTCTTGGCGGTATTATCGGGTTATTATTTGGAGCGGGAGACGGGGATCGAACCCGCAACATTCAGCTTGGGAAGCTGACACTCTACCATTGAGCTACTCCCGCACAATTTATGCAAAATGGATTATAGCAGAGACGGGGTGAAATTCAGCGCGGAATGGAAAGGGGCTTGTAAAACAGCTCCATCCTGAAAACATCAGAAAATATCGAGTTCGTCTTCCTCTTCGGCTACCGGTGCCGCTTCATACTCAGCCGGTTTTACGTCACGGATGTTTTTCAGGGTCTCCTGCTTTTTTCTCTCCTCTTCGGCTTCCTCGGCGATCCTCTCTTTTTCAGCCTGGTAGACTTTGAAGAAAGTATCAAAAACCGACAGACGTCCTATAAAGTGCTGGCGTATATCGTGGTCGAGGGTAATAGCTTTCAGCAGACTGGTAAGGGAGAGCAGGGCGATTATGGCAAATTCAATCATGAACAATACCCTGAAAACATCGTTCATGCCGACCAACTGCTGGAAATAGCCGAAAACTACACTCATATTCATACTGTGTGCGTTATCGGCAGTAAACCGCAAGTTCTTGAGATTATTTGAAAACCGGTTGAGGGAGCCCGGTTTAGGGTGACGAGGAAGAGCAACCCGGCCCCTTTTGAAAGGGCCGGGCCGTTAAAATCGGTTATCGGGATATAGTTAAATATCCGATTACTTTTGAAGTTCCTCATATTTTGCCTGAAGCTGTTCTTTTGTTTCTTCGTTATTCGGATCTTTCGGTATGCAGTCAACCGGACAGACCTCAACGCACTGCGGTTCGTCGTAGTGCCCAACGCACTCCGTGCACCGTACCGGATCTATAATGTAGATATCATCCCCTTCCGTAATAGCGCTGTTCGGACACTCAGGTTCGCAAACACCGCAATTTACGCATTCTTCAGTTATTATGAGAGCCACTAGTACACCTCCTATTGCTTAAAAGAACTATATTTTCCCAAATCATTTTTCTGGTTACAAAATTGCCCCGCCTGGAAGATAAATGCCTCCAGTCTGGAACGTCCATTATTCTCATCCATGCCGTCATAGTCAATATTCAACCACGGAATATTTCCATTCTGGTCCCTTACCTTTTTAGAGAGCGCGGTTACAACCGTACCGGGCATGCATGAAAACGGCAACAGGTTAATAATACCCGAACATCCTTTGTGTGCGTAATCAATTGCTTTCCCGATACTGAGTATCGATTCTCCCTCAAAAGTAGCTTCCAAGTACGGCCTGGACAATGCCAGCACTTCCTTAGTGGAAGGCTCATGCCAATTTAACAAATCTTTCTTGAAAGGTTCCACCAGTTTTTTTTCATCCGCTTTTTGCATCGCGTGGAAAAACTGGCCGCTGAAAATATCCTTGAGATTCCGGTCCTTTTTCCCGTTCGCGATGAATCGGTCGGTACAGTAGAGTATCCATTCGCTGAAAGGGGCGAGCCATGCTTCACCGCCAAGCTCCTCGATCTGCTCAATGATATGCTGATTGCTGAAGGGGTGGAAGCGGACATATATTTCCCCGACTATGCCGATTATCGGCCTCCTCTCGCTTTTGTCCACAGGCACCGAGCGGAATATCTCCCTGATATCCAGGATCCTCTTGAAGATGTCTTTACCGCCGTTCTCGACCGATTTTTCAATTATTTTCAGTGAAGTATCGTATGCGCTGTTCGCCGAGCCCTTGATGGTCTCATACGGTCTTGTTTCATGAAGGAGTTTCTGGATGATATCGGTAGCGAGGATCCCTCTCCACGCGATACGGCGGAAATCGGGAGAAATATGCTCAAAGCCGCCATACGCCCCCTCAGCCTCAGCGGACATCAACTCGGTATCCTCGTGCCCAAGTTTGTCGAGGAGTATCCGCAGCGTTGAATTGTACTGGCCGAAACGGCACGGGCCGTTGGTCCCCGGCATGAAAAAGATGCTCTTCCCGGGATTGAAATCACTCTTCATCACCTTCTTAACGATATCTCCCGTTGTGAGAGTGTATGGGATGCACTCCTTTCCGGAAGAATATTTCCGTCCTATCTCAAGCGACACCCTGTCGGTTTTCGGAAGTACCTCGGAATCCTGTCCGCACGACCTGAGCGCCGCCGCGAGAGGGTAGGCGTGATCGCACATGTAGGGGAGGTAGAGAACCTTCCTGAACCCGGTCGAGCTGGAAGGGATAGGCTTGGGAGCCGTCCTGTCGACGTATTTCCTGTTGTCGACATTTTCAAGTGAATCGAAAAATGCCTCGCATCTGGTAATCGCTCCCGCATCGGCGGAGTGCTCGTCCACCTCCAGGTGGAGGAACGGTTTCCCGTTCATCTGTCTCGTAACGTGGTAGGAGATGAATGAATCCGGGCCGCATTTGAAGTTTGAAATATAGATGGCGTTAAGCCTTGGGTTTTTCCTTATCGTTTCGGCGGCGGATATGAACCTCTGTCCGGAACGCCAGTACATGTTCGGATGCACTTCAAACGCTGGATCTTCAGGGAGCGACAGCATATCCATTGGAACCGCGATAACCCCCATGTCCTTCAGCTTTTTAGGGAGATCCATGTTTATTCCGTTGTCACAGCCGTTATAGGGGCGGCTGATTATCACAACGGCTCTCTGTCCGTCGCGAAGATTGTCAATAACCTCTGTTCCTCGGTTTCTCAATGCGGAATAGAACTCGTTCTGCGCCTTGCGCCCCTTCCTTACAGCCCGTTCCACAGCAGTCTGGCTGACCCCCATTTTTTTGCCGATACCGGCGAGTTCATTGGCGACCGACGCGTCCCCTCTCTGGAAATGGATCGGGGGCTCCCAGAGCTCCACATTGTTCTTTTTCAGGTCAACCGCCGTTTTGGCTATGTAGGAGTGCGCCTGGATAAGCGGGCAGCTCTTGCTGGTGTTGAACTTTGTATCGGGACTGCTAAGCGTAACTATGCTTGGCATGAAAAGGACGTCGACTTTTTTGTCGATAAGGTCGATCACATGGCCATGTATTATCTTTATCGGGAAGCAGGTCTCGGCGGTAACGTATTCAAGGGATGTGTTTATGACCTCCTGATTGGTTCTGCCGGAGAGGACGACTTCGCACCCTATCTCCTCAAGGAAAGTCTTGAAGAACGGGAAAAGCTCGTAGGTGAAGAGGATGCGCGGTATGCCGACAACTTTTTTCTTATCCCTGACAGCTTCCTTTTTGGACGCGTATTGTCCGAAGATCATCTGTTCCCTTTCGGCAAAGAGATCGGGGAGGTCGTTTTCCTTTTTCTTCTTGTCTTTTTCGAAAAGTTCGCATCTTGCGCCGTGGTAATGCGCCGCTTCTCCCTCGAATTTCACCCTCGATACGCCGCAGACGTTGTCGCACGCCTTGCATTCAAAGGTGGAGAGCTTGTAGGTTCTGTTGCGGAGGTCGAAGCCGATGAACCGGCTCTCCTTGTTCCCTTTTTTAACCATGCTCCGTCGCGCGATTATCGCGGCTCCAATCGCTCCGGTAACGTCGTGGTGCGGCGGGATGTGAATTTTCTTTCCGGTGACAGCTTCAAAAGCCGAGATTACCGCCTTGTTCCAGGCGACCCCCCCCTGGAAAAGCACCTTCTCCCCGATGATACGGTCACCTACGACCTGCAGGTAATTTTTGACGATCGAATAGGCAAGCCCTGCCGCCAAATCTGATGTCGCGGCCCCTTTCTGCTGGTGGGAAACAAGGTCTGATTCTATGAACACCGTACAGCGCTCGCCGAAACTTCCGGGTTTTTGGGAGTCAAAGGCGGCGTCTGAAAAATCCTTTTTGATGTCGAGTCCTAGGCGCTCTGCCTGCTCTTCGATGAAGGAACCGGTCCCCGCGGCGCAGACCTTATTCATCTCGAAATCTATGACGACGCCGTTGTTCAGGGAGATGTATTTTGAATCCTGCCCCCCTATCTCGAAAATGGTATCGGCATCAGGTATGAAATGGACGGCGGCGGTCGCTTGAGCGGTTATTTCGTTTCGCACTTCGTCAGCGCCTACAAAATCCCCTATCATGTATCTCCCCGATCCGGTCGTGCCCACGCCCTTGACGATGACTTTATCCCCAATCTCTTCCCCTATTTCAAGGAGGCCCTTGGTAACCGCTTCGATCGGGCGGCTCTGGGTGCGGAGATATCTTCTGGCGACGACCCTGTCCTCTCCATCGATGGCGACGACGTTTGTCGAGAGAGAGCCGATATCGATGCCGATATAGACCTCCGTCCCTTTTTCGATAGAATGGATATCTATTGAGTATTGACTGTCGTTCAGTTGTCCCGTCAGCGGATCGAGCGAGCCGGTAATCGATTTTTTTGTATTGAGGTATTCGTTCAGTGGCGCGTGGCCGAGGTAAGCGGTCTCCTGGCTGGAGTTCATTGCCGCAATAGCCGCCCCCAAGGCGCCTGCTTCCTTGTGAAGTTCGGGTATAAGGAGTTCCCCGTTTTCCAGCTCAAGCTCGTCTTCAAACGCCTTAACAACGCCGACGTTCGCCGCGACACCGCCGATAAACGCAATAGGCTTTGTAAAGAGTTTTCCCTGGGCGACATTGGCCTTGAAACTTCTTGCAACGGCGTAGCAGAGGCCGGCGGCTATATCGAAGTCGGGGGTTCCTACCTGTTGAAGATGTATCATGTCCGATTTCGCAAAGACGCTGCATCGTCCGGCTACTCTTGGGGGTTTTTTCGATTTTAGGGACATGTCGGCGAACTCTTCTATTGTGTAATTCATTCTGGAAGCCTGCTGATCCAGGAAGGAGCCGGTCCCCGCCGCGCAGGCGGTATTCATGGCAAAGTCTTCAAGAACTGCGGATTTGGTTCCATTTGAGGTCGGTTTCATTGTGATGAATTTGGAGTCCTGCCCCCCCATCTCAATTACGGTTTTTATCTCCGGGTTGATGAAGGCGATGGCGGTCGAGTGGGCGACAACTTCGTTGAAAAATTCGGCTCCGATGATGCTTGCCGCAAGCTCTCCACCGGTACCGGTGGTACCGCAACGGCTTATTTTCTGGCCCGGGAACTTTTTCTCGATGTCCAAAATGATGTTTTCGAGCACCGGGAGCGGTTTGCCGAGCATTCGGCGGTAATAACGTTTAAGGACATTCCTCTCGCCGTCGAGCAGAACAGCTTTTACGCTAATTGAACCGATATCTATTCCAAGGAATAAATTATTAATAGCAACCTCCCGATGGTAAAAAATCACTCGAAAGCAGGATAATTTGTATATTCCTCACTGCCAAATCCTATTTCGACACACGGTACTAACGGATTTATCTCCCCCTGGGAAGAAATCTTTTCGAAATAACCGTGCATAAAATATAGCATATAAAACCCCACAACGGTTATTTAACGTAAGGGGCAACCGATTACTTTCCGAATGCAGAAGCTTTATTGTATGGCGTTGATAAGTTATTGAAAAAAGAGGGTTATTGTGGTGCGGGTGTACGGGGTAGTTTAAAGTTCATCGGTCATGTATTTATTGTATTCCGCGGTAAAGCAGAGGGAGGTCATATCTTCCATTCGGTCGACAAATACCTTGCCGTACAGGTGGTCGATTTCGTGTTGCAGCACTATCGCGAAAAAACCTTCAGCCTTTATGTCGATATTTTTTCCTTCGCGGGTTTTGGCTTCGACTTTTATCCTTGTCGACCGTTTTACTTTCCCCCAGAGATCCTTTAGCGAAAGGCACCCTTCCCACCCTTCGGCAAGATCTTTTGAAAATTCCACGATTTTTGGATTTAGCAGGATGGTAAGGGGGAAGTCCCCCCCCCTGTTTTCCCTCGATTCGATGACGATGATCTGTTTTGAAAAAGATACCTGCGGAGCGGCGAGCCCCGCGCCGTTGTATTCCCTCATTGTTGCAATCATTGAATCGATAAAATGAGAGGTGGAAGGGTGTAATATCTCCTGATCGGTCAGCGGCGCCGCGGGGATCCTGAGGACGGGGTTCCCCAGCTGGGCAATTTTCAGGATCGAAGGTTGCCCCTTGTAGATATCACCCAAGGTATTTTGCCCTGTATTCATGGAAAAGGGATCTGGCTCCCGGGAGACACTTCCCTTTTCCATTTCCTATCCCGGTTTTTTCCTGAAACTTTTCAAACGTATCAATTCCGGAGATGACCCCGGTTTCAATGTCATGTTCGGAAATGCCGTGGCAAGAGCAGATTATGTTTTTCTCTTTGTCGAATGGGGAAGCTTTCCGGTTTGCCGGTCTTCCATGATCGATGTTTTCCATATATTGAATCAAATGCCTATAAGTAAGCGCCTATTCAGTGCGGTATTCACGGATCTTTATTCCACCGGGATGTTCGACGAGTTTGCCCCTTTCCGGAAGTTTGGGGCTGAATGCCGATACAAAGGGGTTGTAGGTGGCGCCAACCTTCACTCTTGGGCTTGCCGGGTAATGCAGGTCGAACAGGAGGCCAACGCCAACGCGCTCATCGAACCTCAGTTTGAAATTCCATTTGCTCTGTCCTTCCCCGTCTGTCGAAACATCGAGAACGGTGACCTTGTCGTGAGTTGTTTCCATGAAGCGGATCGATTCAGGGATCACGGTTCCCGAGAATTTCAGGTTGCATTCGACATTGTAAATGTCACCGGACGACGATACGGTCTTGCACATGACAGTGGCCGGGATCGTCGGCTTTGTGGCGTACGAGTTTACAGCCAGGAGCGCGATAAATAGCGGAATAACAAATATTAAGCCGCTTTTGTTCCTTTTGATTTTCCCTTCTCCTTTTTGCTGTCACCGGAGGATGTTGTTGTTTCACTGCCGCCAGTAGCGGCGCTTGATGTTGACGTCGATTTGGCTGATTCGCCTGAGGAGCCTGAAGAACCGTATCCGTCCTTGTACCATCCCCCACCTTTAAGGTGGAAAGAGCCGAGGGAGATCAGCTTTTTCATTTTAGCGCCGCATTCGGGGCATTTTCTGGCTGAATTATCGGAAATCCCGTGAAGGACCTCAAACTCGCGTTCGCATTTCGGGCATCCATACTCATAAATTGGCATATTTTATGTAACTCCTTGTCTATCAAGTGTAGCAGATAATACCCATATAAGGTCAATATTAGATAAAATCAAGCCACTTTGAATATTTTTTCTCCTGACCCTTTAGCGCCTTGAAATAGACCTCCTGTATTTTGGTGGTCAACGGCCCGCGTTTGCCGCTGCCGATTTTCCTTCTGTCGATCTCGCGTATCGGGGTGAGCTCCGCCGCTGTCCCTGTAAGGAACGCCTCGTCGGCTATATAAACCTCATCCCTCGGGAAATACTGTTCCTCAACGCGAATGCCGAGGTCGCGCGCAACCTCAATAACGCTTTCGCGGGATATCCCTTCAAGGATGGAAACGAGCGGCGGTGTTTTGAGAATGCCGTTCCTGATGACGAATATGTTTTCACCCGAACCTTCGGCAACGTTGCCAAGAGGGTCAAGCAGGATCGCTTCGTCGAATCCGTTCCTTATCGCGTCCTGTTTTGCCAGGACGGAGTTGAAATAGACCCCTGTTACCTTGGCTTTTGTCATTGCGATATTCGGATGGTGCCTTGTGAAGGAGGATATGGTGACGGATATGCCGTTTTCCAGAGCTTCCTTGCCGAGATAGGTGCCCCATTCCCACGCCGCGATAGCGGTATGAACGTCGAGACCGGTCGGATTGAGGCCCCTCCCCTTTGTTCCAAGCCAGACAAGGGGGCGGATGTAGCACTCTTTCAGTCCGTTCTTGCGGATAGTCTCCTTTGTCGCTTCGGCGATCTCATCCTTGCTGAACGGGATCTCGTATCCCATGATATGCGCCGAGTTGAAGAGCCGGTCCACGTGCTCCTTGTGCCTGAAGATGGCCGGGCCTTTATCGGTGTTGTAACAGCGTACCCCTTCGAATATGCCGGTGCCGTAGTGGAGCGAATGTGTAAGAACATGAACGTTCGCCTCGTCCCAAGGGACCAGCTTGCCGTCCATCCATATCAGTTTGCTGTTTGGTGCGCTCATAAAGGGGAAAGTTTATCTTTGAAGCGTCGGATTGTCAAACATTGTCGCCGGGTGGATGGAGGGGGTGGTGGTGTAAAATGGTAATTGAAGAATTTGTCAACATTTTATGAGAGGACAAGGAAATGAAAGAGCAGATAGGAGCATGCTCCTTGACCGACAAGAAGTGCGTGCCATGTGAAGGCGGCATCCCCCCCAAGACGGAAAGCGAGGCAAAAGAGCTTTTGAAACAGCTTGACGGCTGGATATTGAAGGATGGGAAGATCGAGAAGAGTTTCGGTTTCAAGGATTTTTACGAGACGATAGAGTTCGTAAACGGCGTGGCGTGGATATGCAACAGGGAAGGGCACCATCCCGACCTGGAGGTTTCGTATAACAAATGCAGGGTCGTCTTCTGGACGCACGCTATAGGCGGATTGTCGGAAAACGATTTCATCTGCGCCGCCAAGGTCGACAGGCTTTTCGAGTAGCTCTACGCCATGCTCGCAATGACGACGATGTGACTGTCATCGCTGAAAGAGTCAGGTATTTCGGGGAGAGTATTTGTTATCCCCGTGAAACCGGGCTCCAGTCCTACAGTCTAATTAAAGTATAAAATACAGGATAGCCTCCTGCGCGGGGATGGCAGGAAAGCGGAAAGATTGCTTCGCTATCCTCGCTAATGATGTGAGCCGACGACGTGGCAAAAAAAAAGGGTCCCGCGGTCTCCCGCGGAACCCCAAACTCAATTCAGGTCAACCGCCCCGATCCCCCCTTGTAAAGGGTGGGGAGCAGGGCGCGCCTGATATCCTTCTCTAGTTCTCCCTCCTGTATGCAAGAGTTCCGAATCCGAACGCAAGCATCAGCGAAAGGAGACCGGTGTATGCCGGGTACTCGATGGCGTAGACTACCGGCGCAAGGCCAAGCCTTACAGCCGACCTCATTGCCGGCGATTCGGCTATGAAGTCCGCAACATATGGGGAGTAGGTGTAGTAGAGGTCTACCGCCACTCTTCCCGCCTCGCTGTTGAGGAGGGTGCTGTCGCGGAAATCACGGAGCGTTTTAACGTGCGGGTCGAGGTAGCTTCCGTAAGCCGCTGTAGCAATGAAGCATCCGCCGCCGCCGTCGCCGCCGCCGTTGTCACAGCCGGGCTGGCCAGGGCCGCCGCATCCGCCGTCGTAACCACCGCCACCGTTGCCGCCTGTGTTAAAAGTGTATGTCTGCGACTGGACAGCTTCGGTATTACCCATGACGTCGACCGAGAAGTACTGCAACGTCGTGGTTTCCGAGATGTATATTGCCCCGGCGTAGAGGGTCGACGAAGTCGTCGGGGTGGAGCCATCCGTGGTGTAGTAGGTGGCCGCGCAACCCGACTCATAGTCGCTACATGACAGATTGACATCGATAGGTGAGTAGATTGTCTGTCCCCACTGGTCGACGCTCGTATAAGGAGCATTTGTATCCAAACGGACGGCGACAGTCACTGTATCCTCGGAGTTGCCCATGTTGTCCACGGAGAAGAACTTCACGTCGATCCCATAGGTTATCTCTATCGGTCCGGTATAGAGGTTGGCGTCGGTAGCCGTCGGGTTCGACCAGTCGGTGGTGTAGTAGGTGGCCGCGCAATCAGAGCCACCCAGGTTGTCCGTGCAGACAAGGGAGATTGTCGTTCCGTATGTAACGTAGGTGTTGCCATCCGTACCTTGAACCGCGGTGCCGGTGGTAGCCTCTAACGTTGTTGTAGGCCTGGTCCCGTCTATAACGTAGACCTCGCTCTTTGCAACCTCGGCATTTCCAGCACCGTCCTTCGAGAGGAACTTAAGCGTTGCATTTTCCGCAAGGGTAATACCCGTGGTGTAGGTTGTCGTTGGTGTAGATCCGGTGTCCGAATAGAGGGTCTCGGCACAGCCTATCCCCCTGAAGTCGACACATTCAAAATTTGCGCTTACTGAACCGTACGATCCTCCAGCCGGGCTTGCATAGGTGACAGGCGCCGCCGCATCGCCGTCGAAATGGACGATAAGGCCGGCACCGCCGACACCATAGACGTCGTTGGCCTTCGAGCTGGCGTCACGCGACTCTGTCCCCCAGAACTTGAGGGCACTGTGGGTACCGGTATCCATCAGAGTCCATGTCGTGCCGTTGTAATGGTAGTTGTTTTGCCAACTGCTGCCCGCGAAGATGTCTCCGTTGCCGGTTCCCCAGAGATTGGTGAAAGTAGTGTTGGCGGCAACCAGGGAATCGGTCCAGTCCAGGCCGAGATTGGTCGAGCGGCGTATTGTTCCCGTTCCGTCTGTAGCATATATGTTTGCAAATCCGGTCGTGGCCCATACATCGTTGAAACTGTAGGTAACGTCACTCGGGAGCCAGATGCTTCCTCCGTTGGTTGATTTAAGGAAAACCTTGTCCCCTACAGCTATAACGTTGCTGGCGTCATCGGCCTTTATCGATTTAAGGTCAGCGAAGGTCCATGAGAGCTGTCTTGTCCAGGAGGTTCCGTTCCATTTCAGGATGGTACCGCCGTCGCCGACCGCCCATGCGTTATTCGCGTCAAAGACATGTACATCCCTCAGGTGCGGCATTACTCCGGCAGAACCGGTGCCCCATGATGTTCCGTCATAGATTGCCATAGCGCCGTTTGAATCCACTATCCTTATGTCGGTCGCATCTGTACCGTTGACAAAATACCAGTTCAGCACATTGGTATTCCTCTTCTGCTGCTGGTAGGTCCATACAGTGCCGTCGTAGCGCAATAAAGCGCCGCTGTCTCCGACCGCGTAGATGTTGTTAGCGGCGGTTCCCCATATGGATCGGATAGGCCCGACGGTACCTGATTGAGGTATTTTGGTCCAGACCGCTCCATCCCAGTGGATAATTGTTCCACCTGCGCCGACAGCGTAGACGTTATCGGCGGAGGTTCCCCAGACAGCATAGAGGTGATTAGAGTTGGCGGCGGTTCCTGCCGGCACTGTAGTCCTGGTGTTCGCCCAAGTGGATCCGTTGAAGTGGTAGATTTCACCGCTATTGCCGACCGCGAATACATGCCCTGCGGAACCCCATACCGCGTTCAGCTGTATGGTGCCGAGGCTATGAGCTACCGCGCCCCAGTCGATACCGTTAAATTTCTGGATGGTTCCGTTAAAGCCTACGGCGTAGACGTTGTTGTCCGCGTCACCCCATACGCCATACAGTGTGTTTCCGGTGTTGGAAGTCTCAAGGGTGCCACTCCACCCAAATAAATCGCGCTTGAGTATCTTACCGCTTGAGCCGACCGCGTAAACAGTGGTGCCTGAACCCCCGTCGATGCCGGTATCCCATACCGCGTAGAAGGGATTGGTATCAGTGGTAGAGGCAACCTTGGTCCACCCTTCGTTCATCGGGTTATATTCCCAGATCCATCCCAGGTTGCCAACGCCGAGGTACTTCCCTGAAAATGTCCGCGTGAAACCGACGGGGGTGGCAGACGCATTATTAGCTGTGTGGTTGGACCATGAAACTCCATCATATTCAAGGATCTGGCTGTAGGAGCCGACCGCCCATATGTTGGATGCGGAGGAGCCCATTATGCTTGTATAGCTACCCGAGGGTACGGTAACAGGTGTCCATGTTGCCCCGCTGATATGGTGGAAAAACGTGGTGCCCGGCCCGACCGCATAAATATCATCTGCCGTCGCGCCCCATATATCCGTAAGGGTGTTGGAGGTGACTGGAGCGGGGTTGATCCTTGTCCACGCTGAGCTGGCGATTTTGTAAAGTGCCCCGTAATAATCTCCGGCAATAATATCAGTCGCCGCGTTTCCGGAAGCATGGTAGATAAGTGAAGGTGGTGTGGATATCCCTAACAGGCCAAATATTCCTCCGCTAAGTTGGTAAATACTACCTCTTTCAGTAACGGCGACCACAGCCGTGGCAGAGGTGCCGCCTATATGCTCAAAAGGGAAGGACTCACCCGTCGGGCTTTTGTCTGTGAAGTTTGTCCCGTCGTACAGGAAAATTTTTCCGCCTCCTCCGGCGAAGTAGATGTTGGTGGCAGATGTACCCCAGATGGCATTTGTTTGTGTGTTCGAACCTGAGGACAATGAGTCGATGGCTGTGCCGTCAAAGTGATATATACGGCCGTAGTATGACCCGCAGTATACGTTGGTAGCGGAGGTTCCCCAGACGCTGAGGCAGTCGTCGTTCAGATATCCCGGAAAGGCGATTGTCTTCCAGCTTGTGCCTGCTGCGTTGGAATAGATCATTTTACCCTGGCTTCCGATGAATATCTCGCCTGTGGAGGCTCTCCATATCGAATAGTGGGGGTGGGAGAACCCTGTATTGACACGGCTCCATTTGTTCTCCACATTCCCGTTGTAGTAGAGGAGGCCATAGGAGGCGACCGCATATAGATCATTGGTGGTTCCGAAAAATCCGTTGATATCCCAGGTTGTTCCGGAGTTCATGACGAGCGTCTCGCTGGTTAGGCTGTTCGTTTTCAGGATGGTCCCCTTGCTTGCGCCGAAGTACATCTCTGTCGCTGAGACCCTGTGTGACGAAAGGATCGGAACGTCTGTCGGCGTCGGATTCTGGTGGCTCCAGCCCGCGGATGCTGATGTTGCCATTGAAGAAACTGATAACAGAACCGTGAACAGAAAGAGTGAATATATGCCCGGATTGCGTTTCAGACGATACATTTGTTTTGCCCCCATTATTTAATTGCAAATAAATAAAATTAAGTAAACTTTAAAAACCGAAAAGAAGTCACCTCCAAATATTGTTTCGTTTTGTTGTATACAAAAATGGTAGCATTATTTTTTCTTGAATTCAAACCGCAGGCCATTGAATAACAGCGAATTATGTATGTTAAATCATACAGCGAATAAAAAATGGAATGAAGCATTTCAGTAAATCGTTACTACTATCACGCAACTTCTTGAGATATAAAATGTAAGAAAAAAAACTTTTGATAAGAAAAAAATCTCACTGCAAAGTGTGATAAAAATAGCTATAAGCGGGTAACTAAAACTGATTCATCCGCAATTTTGGGCATATGTTTGCCCTAACAGCTCCGAGCGCGAGATCCTGCAACGGCTGAACATCCGGCAGGCCGGCGGTATTGCTATCCGAGCAGGGAGAGGAGCACACCTGCGGCGATGGCTGAGCCGATAACGCCGGAGACGTTCGGCCCCATCGCGTGCATCAGGAGGAAGTTCTTCGGATTCACTTCTACGCCGACTTTCTGTACAACTCTTGCCGCCATAGGTACGGCGGAAACGCCGGCCGCGCCGATGAGGGGATTTATCGTCTTTCCGGAGAGCCGATACATCACCTTTCCAAGAAGAACGCCGCTTGCGGTTCCGATGGAGAACGCAATCAGTCCGAGCACGATAATGCCGATCGACTGCACGGTGAGGAAATATTCCGCCTGCATCTTGGAGCCGACCGCGAGGGCGAGGAAGATCGTGGTTACGTTAAGTATCTCGTTCTGTGCCGCCTTGTTGAGGCGTTCCACCGCGCCGCACTCCTTTATGAGGTTGCCGAACATCAGCATCCCTACCAGCGGTACCGCGGAAGGGATGAAGAGTGCGCACATGAGAATTACCATCAGCGGGAAAATTATTTTTTCCATCTTCGTGACGTGGCGGAGCTGTTTCATCTCCACGGACATCTCTTCCTTCGAGCACAATGCCCTCATGATGGGGGGCTGGATGATAGGAACGAGCGCCATGTATGAATAGGCGGCGATAGCTATCGGGCCGAGGAGATGGTCGGCAAGCTTGCTTGTGAGATAGATCGCTGTTGGGCCGTCCGCGCCTCCGATGATGCCGATAGCCGCCGCTTCCTTGAGTGTAAATTCTATCGGGAAACCTGGGATATACTTCAGCGCGAGCGCTCCGAGGAGAGTGGAGAATATGCCGAACTGCGCCGCCGCCCCGAGGAGCGCCATTCTCGGATTCGCAATGAGCGGGCCGAAATCGGTGTGCGCGCCGACCCCCATGAATATAAGGAGCGGGAAGACGCCGGTGGCTATCCCTACATGATAAAGGTAGTAGAGGAAACCGCCGGGCATCATCATCTCCGCGCCCGGGACGTTTACCAATATCGCGCCAACGGCGATCGGGATCATGAGAAGCGGTTCGTAGCCCCTCCCAATACCGAGGTAGAGGAGTATCAGGCCTACGACTATCATGATGTAGTTCTTTCCGCTGGTCGTATTTATCCCGGTAGATTTCCACATCGACACGAATGCCCCGCTGATAGAGGTTATCCCGTGAGGAGCATCATCTTTCTCCGCGCTTTGATGCTGTGGCGCGCCAGCGGCATCTGCCGTTACCGGTGCCGAGAGGAGAAAGAAAGAGCCCGCAACGGCGAGGATAAGCATGGTTGTTCCTTTTATAAAGGCAGACCTCTTGATCATACGCCGATAATTGCCAGATGCTGTCCGGTGTGTACCTGTTCGCCTTGTGAAACGAGTATTCTGGAGACAGTGCCGGAACATGGGGCGATGATGTCGTTCTCCATCTTCATCGCTTCCATTATCATGACCACGTCACCTTCGTCTACCGCGTCCCCTTCGTTCTTTATTATCTTGAATATGGAGCCGGGGAGCGGAGCGGCAACAGGAGTTCCGTCTCCAGAGGCTTCGCTAGGCGCTGGGGCCGATTTTGCCGGCGCGGGTATTTTTATTGTCGGAGCGGATGGCGCCCCCCCTTCGTTCACGACGACGTTGTATGTCTTTCCATCGACCGTAACGGCGTAAGCGGCGGGACCGCCTGCCGCTCCTTTCGAAGCGGGTTTTGCCGGTTCATCGAAGAAGTCGGCGGGGCATGTTCCCCTCTCCTTGAAATATTTCTCCGCTATCTGCGGGAAAAGGGCATAAACCATCACATCCTCGTCGTTCTTCCCCGGGAGTTCTTTCCTCATCTTTTCCAGTTCCGGCTCGAGGTTGTCAGCCGGTCTGCATGTGACAGGCTCCTTCCCGCCAAGCACCTTTGCCTGGAGTTCCTTGTCCGGATGGGCCGGGAGTTTTCCATAGTTCCCTCTCAGCACCTCGGAAGATTCCTTTGAAATCATCTTGTAGCGTTCACCCATAACGACGTTTAGAACCGCCTGCGTGCCGACTATCTGCGATGTCGGGGTCACGAGCGGGGGGTATCCGAGCTCTTTCCTTACGCGCGGGACCTCTTCCAGCACCTTGTCTATCTTGTCGATGGCGTTCTGCTGTTTGAGCTGGCTTTCGAGGTTGGAGATCATCCCCCCCGGTATCTGCGATTTAAGGATGTTTACGTCAACCCCGGTGAATGAGCTGAGGTACTTTTTATATTTTTCCCTTACTCCGGCGAAATATGTCCCTATCTCTATCGCCGTGTCTAGGTCGACGCCGGTGTCATGAGGGGTGCCTTTGAGCATAGCGACCACCGTCTCGGTCGGCGGATGGGCGGTACCCTGCGAGAGGGAGGAGATGGAGCAGTCGAGGATGTCAATCCCCGCCTCAATAGCCCTCATGTAGGTGAAGTTGGCAAGGCCGGATGTGCAGTGGCTGTGGAGATGAAGCGGAACCTTTACCTTGCTCTTTATCTCCGATATCAGCTCGTATGCCGCTTCGGGATAGAGGAGACCCGCCATATCCTTTATACAGATGGTGTCGGAGCCCATCTTCTCCAGTTCGACCGCCATGTCGACAAACATCTTCGTGCTGTGCACCGGGCTTACTGTGTAGCTGATCGTCCCTTCGGCATGTTTTTTAAGATTCTTAACCGCCTTCATGGAGGTTTCGAGGTTGCGCAGGTCGTTCAGCGCGTCGAATACGCGGAAGACGTCTATCCCCGCCTCGGCGGAGAGCTCCACGAATCGAACCACGAGATCGTCGGCGTAATGTCGGTATCCGATAAGGTTCTGCCCGCGAAGGAGCATCTGGAAAGGGGTCTTCGGCATAAGTTTTTTAAGTTCCCTCACCCTCTGCCAGGGGTCCTCGTTCAGGAAGCGGACGCACGCGTCGAATGTTGCGCCCCCCCACATCTCTACCGACCAGAAACCGGCCTTTTCGATCTTTTCAGCTATCGGGAGCATATGCTCCGTCCTCATTCTTGTCGCAAGGAGTGACTGGTGCGAATCCCTGAGGGCCAACTCCGTGATATGTACCTTTTGTTTACTCACTTTTTTCTCCCCATATATTTGTGTACGGCGGCGGTGATGGCCGCTATCTCTCCCCCTTTGGAAACAGGAACCGCTACTTTCGCCACTTTGTCCGGGAAAAATTTCCCAATGGTTGAACTCATAATATCAACGAGCAGGATCAGAAAACTGAGGAATACGAATACAACAGTCATCCCCAGAACCATCAAGATAAGCCCGCTTTCAAAATCACTCATAGCCGGTGAATTTTAGCAGTATGCCCCATCAAGGGCAAGTTTTTCGGGGAAGAAAGCTGATTGTTTTGTTGTGCATATCGAATTTTTTTTTGGCCATATGGAAATGCCGTTGCGGTCTTTGCCGACGAGCTTTTTTTTGCCGGGAGATTCGGTTTTCCCCGTCGGGGATATGTGGTTGTATGTACGGGAAGAATAAAAAACTTGTAATGCTTTTGAGATAAATGTAACCTTTCCGGGCGTTATATTGGGAAAAGCATTTTGGAAATCAATTTTAAGGATGGATGGCAACAATGAAAAATACGATTCTTTCAATAGCCCTTTTCGCATCGGTAATGATGGTTACCGCGTGCGTTCCATTAGAGGAGGCAACAACTGCCGCAGATTCCTCTTTCCCTGCCAACCTTGTTGGCACATGGAATGAAGACAACGGTACAGACACCTATGTTTTCACAGGGTCGCAGGTGACGGTAGGGCCGTCTACAAATTTCTGGAAAGGGACATACGTTCCGATCAACGACCCGAACTTTCAGCCGACAGACAGCAATGTCTATACGGTAAAGAAGTCAACCGCGGGTACTTCCTATCAGGTCTTATATCTCTACGCCAGGGTGAATACTGAAGGCAAGGCGATACTAAGGATAAGCCAGGATGAAACAACCGCTAAAAGCTTGGCGACGGTGTTCAGTAAATCGACTGACACCAGCGAAACTGCTGATACCAATACTGATACCAATACCGATACCGATACCGGGAGTGAAACCAGCTTCAAGACCGACCTTGTAGGTTCTTGGAGCGAAGTGAGCGGTACGGATACATTTGATTTCACCACAACAGAGGTTACCGTGGGACCGACAACGAATTTCTGGGCAGGAACATATGTACGGATTACTGACAGTTCCTTCACAACAACCGATCCTGATGTCTACTTGGTTAAGGACTCAACCGCGGGTACTTCCTACCAGATCTTATATCTCTATGCCAAGGTAAATGCTGACGGCACTGCGACGATGAATATCAGCTCAGGCGAAGCCACCGCTATAAGCTTGGCATCGTCGTTCAGCAAATCGACCGGCACAACAACCGATACCTCGACCACAACCGGTGAAGCATGGGTCGGGACATGGAAGTACAGCAAAGTGGATTTTGGATCAAGCAGTCTGTCGGTCACGACACCATCAGATACAAATCAGTTCATTATTACAGCCAATGAGGTTCAGTTCGTGAATGCCCTGGACTTGGTCGGATATGAGAGTTTCGGACCCTGCACATGCGCCATTGCGCTTACGGCAACCGCTACAGCCGGGACATATACAGGCCTTGTCACTTCGAACAACTGCGGCCCGGTCGCATACCAGTACTTCATGGAATGGCCGGTAAATACCGCTCTTGATATCACCTTCGCGGCGACCGCGACGACCTTGACCATGACAGCCACCGATGGCACGGATACGGAGACATACACAGCGATCAAGTAAACACCGATTCAATGTAAGTCGATGCAATTCGATAAAAGGCCGGGCCTCAAAAGCCCGGCCTTTTTTTTGGCTCATTTGCTCAGTCCAGCGTGGCGGGAATGTTCAGTTTGGCATTTTAACAAAAAGAAAAGGGATATCACTCCCGCTCTCAGGGTTCGTTTGTGATTATCGCGCTGGTGCGGGCCGACATCTTGATGTCGCGCGCCGCCTTTGCCGCCTCCCCCCTGTCGGGGAACGGGCCGATAACCACCCGGTGAAGCGTGCCGATGCTTGTCTCCCGCTCATCCACGGTTGTAAGCGATCGGTATTTTGCCGGAATTTTCTCCGTGATCCTCTCTGCGTTTTGCTTTCGGGAGTAGGAGCCTGCCTGTATGTAGTACTCTCCGCTTCTTGCACCCCTTCCATCCGATCCGGAATTGCGTACCGCCGGCGCGGAGGGGGAACGTCTCATCATCTTTCCTGAATAGCGTCGTCCGCTGTTTTGGGTAGTGCCGTTGTTGTTCCCCCCTGTCAGGGCGGTGAGCCTCACCTTTGCCGTGCCTTTGCCGACCATATCTATATCTATCGCCGCCTGGTTGCTCAGGTCTATTATCCTGTCCTTCGCGAACGGCCCTCGGTCGTTCACGCGCACAGTGGTCGATTTGCCGTTCTCGAGATTCTCCACCTTCACCATCACGTTGAACGGGAGGGTGAGATGCGCGCATGTCCTCTCCATCTGGTCGTATATCTCTCCGTTGGCCGATTTCTTCGCGTGGAAATTCGGACCGTACCATGAAGCGACCCCCTCCTCGACATATCCGTCCGCGCTTGCCAGCGGGTAATAGGTTACGCCGTTCACCTCGTACGGTGTGCTTACCTTCACGGCGCCGGTTACCGGGGAGGGGATGGCGTCGACCGGGCCGTTGGAGAGGTTTTTCGGATTCGTAACGGAGTATTCGTAATTCGGCCTGAACGCACCTTTGGAGCGTTTGGCGATGCGTGGATCCCCTGCGCATGAGAGTTGCCAGAGGACGGCAGACAGAAATATCGCGATGGCGGTAAAGCTGTTGCCCTTTCGGATTAACATCGTATAGATTCTACTACATGAAGATGGAATCGAAAACGCCTGCTGTTGCTTCAAGACGAATAATCGTGAAGGTCGAAAGGGCGCTGATGTCGGACCTCCACTCGCTTGTGGAGGAGGTGGACCATCTGGCGATAGTGCGAACGCTAGACCCCGATCTTGGAATAGTGGAGCTTATCGCCACGGAGGATACATATGCCGACGCTCTGAAGCTCTGCACGTACTTCGTCGAGAGCCTGAACGCCGAGATACTCAGCCGGGGGTAGATCCGGGAAAGCAGGCGCCACCCGTGCACTTCTCCTTGATAGAAGGAGGGGGATAAATGCGGGTAATGCCGTGCGCGGAACATGGATGAAAAAGCCGCCACTCGTTGGCTAAACTATAAGGGGTGCTCCTAAAGCAGGGTATATTTAATAGAGAAGTTCCCCCCCCCTCCCTGCGCGCTAACGCGAATCGTGGCGATTGTTCTTCCTCCCCTCCTTGTGCGCCAGCGCCTAAGGAGGGGCGCAGGGGTGGTTCACGAAACCGTCATTGCGAGCGGAGCGAAGCAATCTCTCTTTTGCAGCCATGGGAGAGATCGCCACGGACTCCTTCGGACTCCTCGCGATGACAGCCACAGCATAGTCATTGCGAGCGGAGCGAAGCAATCTCTCTTTGGCGGCCATGGGAGAGATCGCCACG
>JAOUMJ010000038.1 GCA_029881495.1 Nitrospinota bacterium
TCGGCAATGGATGGCGGCTCAGGACGAGGTTCGAAATCGAAAATCTTCATCTTGGTTAGGAGAACAAGATCCCTGTCGTAATCCTGTTCCGAATTTTTATTGAAAGTATAGCTTGCATACTCGGCCTTGGGTTCTCCCGGCGCAATTTCCCTTTTAACGATAGGCTCGATCTTTTTGCTATTAACGCGAAACTCGGTGATAACGTCGTCACTCTCTAAAGGTTCTTCCGTATAAACCGCTTTTGCAACCTTGTAATTCTCAGGCGGAATTTTCAGGTTCTGGCCGGCATATATTCTGTGTCTGCTCCTGAGGTTGTTGTATTCCATCAGGGCCTGGGTTGACATTCTGAATCTGTCTGCAATCGTGGAAAGAGCATCCCCGCGCATTACCCGGTAGTATTTAGGTATCAGCTGTTTGTCAAAGAGCATGTCAGAAGGCGCGGATGCATACATCTCCTTAAACCTCTGCGTGGTGCCAAATGGTACCTTAACCGGATACCCTTTTGGCAGCCTTCTTGTCCCATCCCATATTGGCATCCGAAGTGAAGGATTCAGGGACATTATATCTTCTCTGCTGTAGCCGAAGTGTTTGTAAAGAATGCTTATCGGCACATAGTGATCGAATGTCACTTCATCATATACAAGAGGAAGATTGAATCCTATCGGGCCGAAATACCGTTCCGGATTTTGCGTTATTTTCTTTGCCGCAAGAAATTCCGCGTAAAAATTCCTTGAGGCAAAACCGAAAAGTCTCATATCGTTATTCTTGATAATGGTAACGATGTCACTGCCATATTTCTTTTTGGCTTTCAACATTCCATATCTGCCGTGATTGTACGCGGTAATCGCCAAGGGCCAATTGCCGAGATCCTCATAATTCCTCTTGAGCAATCTCGCCGCCGCATCAGTTGATATGAACGGATCGCGTCGCTCGTCCACTGAGTAGTCTATCTCCATATAAAGCCTTCCGGTGGAGCGCGTGAACTGCCAGACGCCGGCCGCTCCGAACTTTGAGTACGCTTTTACGTTGAATGAAGACTCTACATGAGGCAGCGCAAGAAGCTCTTCTGGGAGGCCATGCTTCTGGAACATCTCCCTCATCTTGTATATATAGCTACCGCTTGTGATAAGGCCCTCACGGAACCTGTCGGCCATGCCGAACTGAATTCTTACATCATCCGCTGCTTCCCTGAAACGTTTGCCATCCGGCTGGTATCCGAATAATCCGGCTACCCGGCACTCCTCTTCGGTTTTGCATTCGCCGTGCTGCCTGGACACGTTTCGAAGAATTTCCCTGTAGTACCTCTTTCTCTGCTCCATGTACCGGTTCCAGCTTCTACGGGATGCATTGGGGCCAACGGCTACATTTAGATCTACAACTTCGAAGTGGATGTTCAGATCGGATGCGTCATGAACGATCGCCTGGTTTTGATTGTATTTCGTGTATATGTTCACCCAGAAAAAGACATTCGGCCTTAGTTCTACAGGTTCGGGGAAAAGTTCCTCGGAGTTTTGGCCATCAGAATTCAGCATTGGCGATGATTGAACGATTGAATTGTCACCGGCGCTTGAATAGTCGGTCGAAGCGAAAACCGCTCCACCAAAAAACAGCGCCAGAGAGCTTGCCGCTAGAAAGATCCCCTTAAATTTAAACGTACACATTTGAACTGAATTCTAATGGATATCGCCAAATAAATCAAGATAGTGGGTGAGATTTAATATAATTAGGTTAAATAATGGCTAAATTAACGGTCATGGTGGAAAAAGTATTGAAAATAAAAGGGAAAATGATCAGTCACTATTTTGATTCAAAGAGGAATGGGGTGGACTAGAAGTTTTGATAATTATTAATACATATCAGATTGAGTAAGCTTTATCGCTCAGTAATAAAAAACAAGAATGTGTTAGTAGAATAATATAATTTGCTTCAAAATCATTTGATGCATTATGATACAAAGCGAAGTCGAAATTTATCCTTAATAAACTGGAAAAAAGGACCATGATAAAAAAAATTGGAGTGGAGTCGCTTAAAAAGGGGATGTTCATACATGACCTTAACTGCTCATGGCTCGACCACGATTTCGTTTCAAACAGCCTTAAGATCAATGACGATAAGACAATCAAGAAGATCATCGAAATTGGGATTCGCGAACTCTACATAGACACTGAAAAAGGGGTTGATGTTTCAACCGGAGTGCCTGCCGAAGAGGTAAAGCACGATCTGGACACAGCCATGGGGAGGCTTGCCGCCAATGTAGAGGGTAAAAAGGCCCACCCTATCGAAAAAGAGATGCAAAAGGCGAAGGCTTTGCAGAGGGAGGCCGACAAGGTCATCTCCGAATTCATGAGCGACGCGAAGATGGGAAAGGCGCCGGAACTCGGCAAGGTTGAGGAAGTTGTTTCAAAGATGGTCGATTCCATTTACAGGAACAAGGATGCGCTGGAGCATCTCGGAAAGATCAGGACAAAGGACGAATACACCTTCAAGCATTCGCTGAATGTATGCATATTAATGGTTTCATTCTGCAAGGGGATGAAGGTCAGCATCGAGGATACAAAACTGGTTGGCGTCGGCGCGCTTCTGCACGATGTTGGAAAGATGCTTGTCCCGGACGAGATACTCAACAAGCCTACGGCTCTCACGGAGGTTGAATACCAAACGATGAAAGAGCATGTTATCAGGGGGGAGGAACTTCTCAGGAAAAGCGAAGGTATTTCGGAAATCTCCGTTGCCATAGCAACACAACATCACGAGCGGTACGACGGGACAGGGTACCCACACGGCCTGAAAAATGACACTATTACGACATACGGGCAGATGGCTTCCATCGTTGACGTATATGATGCTATAACCGCTGATCGCGTATACCACAAGGGATTGAGGAGCTTTGAGGGTTTGAGGAAGCTTCTGGAATGGTCCAACCACCATTTCAATCCGACACTGGTTCAGCATTTCATCCGCGCAGTCGGGGTCTATCCAGCAGGAACGCTGGTAAAGCTGGAAAGCGGCCTGCTCGCTATCGTTGTCGAACAGGGTGAAAAAAGCCTCTCATTGCCTGTCATAAAGATCGTTTACGATTCAAAAAAGGAACGCTTCATAACTCCGTTCAAGGTAAAGCTTGAATATCCCCCCGCACGAATGGGAGAAGACAGGATCATCGGCACTGAAATCCCCGAACGATGGGGCATCAAGATGGAAGATTACGCCGAAATATACTAGCGGCTTTTTATCTTCCAGTTAGTGATTTTCCACAAGTACGTTATTGGAACGTAAGGTTGCTTATGCCGGGGATTTTCTCTTCAAGATACTCCTTCAGCTTTTTTTTCAGTCTCGCTTCCGCCTGGCGCACGGCCTCCCGCGTCACGCCATGCTTTTCGCCAATTTCGGAAAGCGTCAGCGGCTCATCGGTCATAAGCCTGTCGTAAAGAATTGCCTTGTCTGAAGGTTTTAGATCCTTGGCGAACTCTGCAACGCGCACCTTCACCATGTCGGATATCTCTTTGGTCTCCAATGTTTCTTCGACAGACGGGTTTTTGTCGCCGATTACCTCTGCGTAAGTGCGTTCGGAGTCGTCCGAAAGTTTTGAATCGAACGACACATCCCTTGTCGAGAGGGTTTTCTGAACCGCTTTTACCTCCTCTTCGGATGTCTTGAAATGCGCCGCCAGCTGTTTCGTATCGGCTTCGAGTCCCGAATTTTTCAGCTCGTTTGTAACCTTCTCCAGGTTGTAGAGGAGTTTCCTGCGCATATTTGTCGTGCCTACGCGCACGAGACGCCAGTTATCCAGAAGGTATTTGAGCATGTACGCCTTTATCCAGTATGTGGCGTAGGTGGGGAGGCGCACCCCTTTGAAGGGGTCGAATTTCTGAACAGCGCGCATCAACCCTATGTTCCCTTCCTGTATGAGGTCGAGCACATTCTGGAATTTCGTGTGGAACTCGAAAGATATTCCGACAACAAGATGAAGGTATGATGTAACCAGTTTGAGAGCCGCCTCGCGGTCGTTGAACTTGCTAACGCGAACGGCAAGGCGGTGCTCTTCCTCCTCGGTAATGCGCGGGATCTTCCTCACCATCGCCAGGTAGCTTTGAAGCGGGTCGGTGGTGACAAGGGAGTGTTTCCTGTCGTCGCGCACGACTGCCGGGAGGGTCGTAGGTTCCGGTTCACTCTTTGCCGTTTCGGCGGCAGATTTCTTTTCTCTCTTTTTCTTGTTTTTCACTATGTTTTATTATTACTCTTAATGTGGAATTACTCAATTGACAGGGTCATTGCCTGAATAGGGGCAATTATAACGCAAGTACCAAGGAGGATAAATGAACAGCGACAGGATAAAAAAGGGTGTAACCAGGGCGCCGCACAGGGCGCTTCTGTACGGAACAGGCGTCACGCAGAGAGCGATGGGGCGGCCGTTCATTGCACTCGTAAGCAGCTTTACCGATTTTATTCCTGGTCACGCCGGGATGCGCGACCTTGAGCGCTATATCGAAAAAGGGGTTCATTCAGGCGGCGGTCAGATGTTCTACACCTCCGTTCCCGGCATCTGCGACGGTATCGCCATGGGTCACAAGGGGATGCACTACTCCCTCGCAACCCGCGACCTCATCGCCGACATAATAGAGTGCGTAATAACGGCTCACGCGTTTGACGGAGTAATTTTCCTCACCAACTGCGACAAGATAACGCCGGGGATGCTGATGGCGGCGGGTCGGCTCAATCTCCCATCGGTCGTTGTGACCGCCGGACCGATGCAGAGCGGAATGTTCAAGGAGAAACGGCGCTCCCTTGTGCGCGACACATTCGAGGCCGTAGGGCAGAGGCAGAAGAACGAGATCGACGACAAGCATCTCGAAGGTTTGGAGTTGTGCACATGCGACGGACCCGGATCGTGCCAGGGGCTTTACACGGCGAATACGATGGCGTGCCTCACCGAAGCGATGGGGATGTCGATAACCGGCTGCGCGACAGGGATGGCGACAAGCGCCAAGAAGAGACGCATCGCGATGGATAGCGGCGAAGAGGTTGTCGAGCTGGTGCGCAAAGGTGTGCGGGCAAGGGACATAATGACCAATAAGGCTTTCGAGAACGCGGTGATGCTCGATCTCGCTCTCGGCGGCTCCACAAACACGGTGCTTCATCTTCCGGCGATAGCGCGCGACGCTGGCGTTCCGTTCGAGATAGAGCTTTTCGACAAGCTGAGCAAGACTACCCCGCAGATCACGTCGATACGCCCTGGCGGAGAATATTTCATGGAGGACCTCGAATACGCTGGCGGAATCCCTGCCGTGATGAAATCACTGAAGAGCGTTTTGAACGACGTACCTACGGTAACAGGCAAATCGATAGGGACCATTGCCGACGAAGCGATAATCGAAAACAGCGATGTCATCCGCTCGATGGATGAGGCGTACAAGAAGGAGGGGGGGATAGCGATATTGAAAGGGAACATCGCTCCTGACGGAGCGGTGGTAAAGCAGTCCGCAGTATCGGAGAAGATGATGAAGTTCACCGGGAAGGCGAAGATCTACGACTCCGAGGAAGCGGTCATGGAGGCGATCATGAAGGGAGCCGTCAAGCCGGGCGATGTGCTGGTAGTCCGTTACGAAGGGCCGAAAGGGGGCCCCGGTATGAGGGAGATGCTTTCCCCTACATCGGCGATCAGCGGCATGGGTCTTGGCGATTCGGTAGCGCTGATAACCGACGGGCGGTTCTCCGGCGGAACGCGAGGGCCGTGCATCGGCCATATCTCACCTGAAGCGATGGAAGGGGGGCCGATCGCCCTAGTAAATGAAGGGGACAGCATTACTATTGATATTCCCGGGCGCTCGATCAGAGTGGATATCACCGATGCCGAGATGGAGAAGAGGCGCAAAGGGTGGAAAAAGCCCGAACCGAAGATAAAGGAGGGGTATATGACCCGTTATGCGAAGATGGTCTCTTCTGCGGCGCAGGGAGCGGTGCTCGACTGACGCAGGTGGTTCAAGGAGAAAGAGCTGGAAGTTTTCATTGCGAATGTAGCGCGCCGATCTCTCCTCATGGGTGGCGCTATTCGCAAGAGAATTACAGGATAGTCTCTTTAGATTTGCATCTGAGGCGGTTGTTATCTAGAATTGTCGTTTCTCGTGTGGGTTGTTAGCTCAGTTGGTAGAGCAGCTGACTCTTAATCAGCGGGTCGCAGGTTCAATCCCTGCACAACCCACCACTATTCCAGTCAACGATCCCTTTGGGATATTTCGTGGAAATATGATTCGAGTATTCAGGGATTGAATCCGAGCTACCGTATGCGACCGATAAGGGAGCATATGTAAACAGGATGTTTACATAGGTAGCGAGTGGGGGTCGAGCGAAGTGGCAACAGGACGTTGCCACGAGAGTGACCAATCCCTGCACAACCCACCACTTTTCAGTGCAACGATCCCTTTGGGATATTTCGTGGAAACATAATTCGAGTTTTCAGGGATTGAACAGCAAACGGCTCCCTGACCGAGGAGAAATGTCATGCCCGTGAAAACGGGCATCCAGTTTCTTCAATCATTTCTTGATCCCCGCCGGAGTTTACCCTTGTGAAAACGGGGGCGGGGATGACAATCTATTAAACGTGGATATTTTAACCAGGTATAAATAGCTGTTTACCGGGGTCGAGCGAAGTGGCAACAGTACGTTGACACAAGAGCGACCAATCCCTGCGCATCACGCCATTCGGCAAAATGGCAAAATGCCGATCGCTATACTGATTTATGGGAGCCGTCGCAGAACGGCGCGTTCTTTGTCTTGTAGCAACGGCAGATGTCGTAGCTCTTATTCCTGTCCAGCTGGATGAGATCCGGCTCTTTATCGGTGGCGAATGTGTGGTGGGAGCCGTCGCAGTATGGCCAGTTGTCCGATTGCCAGCATTGGCAGACGGCAATACTCTCTTTTCCGCTGATCCTCTGCGGGCCTTTCTTCTCTTCCATACAGTAAAATTATATCAAAAGTCATTTTGTCTTCCTTCATATGAAAAGAAGGTATATATTCTCTCGCATCGGGTATTTTTCAACCACGTTTGTTAAAGCAAGGGGCAGGAAATGAAGACCTTTATAGTTGATTCTTTTACCGACACGCCGTTCAAGGGTAACCCGGCAGGTGTTTGTATTGTTGAGTCTATCCTGACCGATAAAAAAATGCTTGAAATCGCGCAGGAGCTGAATCTTTCTGAAACCGCCTTTATTACCGCTCATGAGGGCGTCGACAGATTTTCCATCAGGTATTTTTCACCGAAAATGGAGATACCGCTCTGCGGTCACGCAACATTAGCTTCCGCCAAGGTTGTTTTTACAACATACAACCTTGCTGAGGTATGCTTCCAAAACATCCAGAGTCTAAATTTATTCGTAAAAGAGTCAGAAGGTCAAATTGTAATGGACTTTCCAGTTTACGAGACGGTACCTTCAAACGCGCCTGCCAAGTTGCTTGACGCATTAGGGATAAGTGATTTACAGAACGTGGCGTTCAATGTAGAAACCGGAATTTTATTGCTGGAAATTGCCGATTCAGCCACGCTATCCGGTTTGGAACCGGATTTTGCCGCTCTCTATCGATCTCATGATTCCATAAACGGAGTGCTGGTTACCGCGGCGTCTGGCAGTGATGGCTATGATTTTCATTCTCGATACTTCTGGCCTTGGAGCGGTACAAATGAGGATCCTGTTACAGGCGGGACACATACGTTTCTCGCAAAATACTGGTCGCAAAGACTTGGGAAAAATAAGATGAATACCTTTCAGTCGTCGGCGCGAACAGGTTTTATGGAAGTAGAGTTGACCGGCGACAGGGTGTTTATCAAAGGTCAGGCTGTCATCGTATTTGAAGGACAATTACGAGAGTAGCCTGACCTTGATAAATGTTCGTATATTTGGCTCTCTGATGCGGAGCCTCGCAACCTGGAACTATTTTTTTTTGTCTTTCTTTTTTTCCTGTTTCGGTTTCTTTTTCTCTTTTCTTGCGTTCTGGCCCTTCGCCATAAAAAAATCACCTCCTTGAATTATGGGACAATATTAGTATGTTTTGGAAGTTTTCAAACATAATTGTGCCGTCTTTCTAGAGCTTCATCAGGCTGTTTGTGAACCACCCTTTGCCCCTCCTTATAATGAAGGAGGGGGAAGAGGGATAGGAGGCCTGTTATCCAGTTTGTGCGTGATGCAATGGCCTTGATGCAGAGACGTGATGTAGGGCCGTGATGCAGAGACGTGATGCAGAGACGTGATGCAGAGACGTGATGTAGGGCCGTGATGCAGAGACGTGATGTAGGGCCGTGATGCAGAGACGTGATGTAGGGCCGTGATGCAGAGACGTGATGTAGGGCCGTGATGCGATGGCCGGTTGTTGTTAAGCGCCTTCGGCGAGTATGTGTTTAAAGGTTATTTTCTTGTGAAGAGGGCGACCGATTCCAGATGGAAGGTTTGCGGAAACATGTCGACCATCTCCACCCTTTCAAGGGTAAAGCCGTGCCGGGCAAGTTCGGCGGTATCTCTTGCCAGCGAAGAAGGGTTACAACTCACATAGACCACTTTTTCGGCGGATAACCGCCTGAAAATATCGCCGAGACCCGGCGCCCCTATCCTTGGCGGATCAAGGACGATGAGCGGAAATTTTCTCCCTTCATCCGCCAGCTTAGCGGCTGATCCGTAAGCCTCGCCTGCGATGAAATCGGCGCCAAGGCCGAGCGTCTCTGCGTTCTGCTTCGCGTATGTGACCGCATCGCGGGAGAGTTCGACACCAACAGGGGCGAATCCTCCTTTCGCAAGTGGGAAAGTGAAGTTCCCAATGCCGGAGTAGAGGTCGAGAGCTTCACCTCTCCCTTTTCCCGCGAATTCCAGAACCTTCTCGACCAGAATGTTGTTCCCTTCGGGATTGATCTGGCTGAATGCGCCTGTTCCGTAGAAAAGGTTCAATCCTCCTGCGTTCATTTGCAGTATCGTATCCCGGTAAAGCGATGTCCCGGTTCCGTTAATCAGCACTATCCCCTTGATCGACCTTGAATAGCTGAAAAGTTTTTCAATTTCCTGGAATGGGTGTTCGTCCCTGTATGAGACGGTTATCCTGATGCCATTTACAGGAAAGCCGGTTTCGATCATGTATTTTGCCTTGAGCCTGGCGAGCAGGGGGAAATCGAAAACAAAATTTCGCAGGGCGGCGATCGCTTCATTGATAGCTTCGTTTGCGACGAGGCATTTTTCAATATCAATGATGAGATTGGTCTTCCTCGCGTGGAATCCAATGACCGGCTTCCCTTCATGGATGGACGAGTGGAGCTGTATTCTTGCGCGGTAGCCGAATTCCGGCGAAGGGGCATGAAGAGCGGCAGGTTTTACTTCGCATCCGCCGATCCTTTTAAGTTGGTCAGCCAGTATCCTCTCCTTGAAGGCGAGCTGATCTTTTCTTTCCAGAGGCATCCACGGACATCCGCCGCAGTTGTCAAAGTAGGGGCAGGGTGATTTTCTTCGAAGTGCGGAAGGGACGAGCAAATTATCGAGCTCCGCTTCGCCCCACTTCTTTTTGCTTTTGAAAAGCGTCGCGGATATCTTGTCGCCGGGGAATACACCGTGAACAAAAACGGCCTTATCACCGGACTTCCCAACTCCGGCGCCGCCGTAAGTGATATCCGTTATCTCAAGCTCCAGCGGACGCCTTGTTTTATCCATTTCGCGTGAAGGTGAGCTCCGGCTTAATTTATTGGTAAGTCAATGCTCTTGCCTGCTCATCTTTTCGGTATAAAGACAAGTGTGTGGCAATGAATAGGCTAGAAATGGATTTTAAAGCCGCCGTAGCCCGACTTGTTCAATGTAAATGTTCCGTTGTCAGGTATCCCGTACTTGATATCCCTTGTGCCGACAAAGATAGTTCCGCCGTCGATCACGTCGAAATCGATCTCGATCCTTGTGTCGGAAAAATTATTGATGTTGTTTGAAAGGCAGAGAGTTTTCGGCGCGTAGGAAACAGCGCCTGAAACGGTAGTCAATATCCTGAAAGGGAGGACATACCCGAGTTTCAGTTTCAGAGCGACAGCCGCGTATGAATCCTGCGATTTATCGATGTAAGAGCCGGCCAGATCGATACCGAGGCCGAACACTATGCCGGGGATGTCGGTAAGCCCGGTATTTGAGAATCCGGTGTGCGCATAGATGTTCTTGTTGTCGAGTTCGTCAAGCGCGCTCAGTACGCCGGTTTCATTTTTAATGGTAGTGTTTTCGGAATATTTGCTTTCACCAATGAATGTAAGCTCTACTTCGTCGCGGTCATTCAGGTTAATGGCGAGGCTTTGAGCCGCGCTGGAAATATCCGTCTGGCTGAGCAGTATTGAAATAGTAAAAAAAGCTACTGTTGTTGATTTTACAAACTTCATTGGCATCCCTTTTGAAAAATTTCCTGTTCGTTATATCAGGTTTGGAGAAGCGTCGAGTAAAAGATAACGCTCCTTTCTCCAAAACAACCATACATCAGTCGATAAATTAACACCAAAATGGGGATGTTTCCAGAAAAACCGGAACAAGGCATGGAGTTTGTTGCGAAGAAAGGGGGGTTGTTATCCATATCTTACAGAGTTTTCTCAGGCAGACGGTTTCAATAGAGGAAAGAGGAGGAGGATGTTTGAGTATGATCATAAAATACAACGGGTTAAAAGATGGAGGTTAGCGCGGACATTCTTTATCAAGTTTCTGCATCTTTGTTTGAGTTACCAGGGGAAAGGTGGTTTAATCGACGGCGATATGGAATTAATTACTCGATGGAAAAGAGCCGGGGTGTTCATCGCGGGCTCACTCCTTATCGGGATCCACTATGCGATCTTCTCCCAATTTTTTCCGAATTCAAACGGCACGCTGGGGCATGACTACAGCTATTTTTTACCTTCACTGCTGGACGGATATTTCTGGTATTCGGTAAACGGAATATTCTCTATACCGTGGTTTACCCCATCATTTTGCGGAGGTGTTCCGAATTTTCCGAATCCGCAAAATACATTTTTTTCGATACCCCAGTTCCTGACAATATTCGTTAATCCGCTTGAAAGCGTAAAGATGACACTTTTGATCTTCGCGACGATCGGATTCTGGGGATTTTATTTTTTGCTGAAGGATATTTTTCATACGGGGAGGATGACGGCTATCCTCGGTGCCGCACTATTTCTGTTCAACGGCTTTTTTTCACACAGGATGCTTATCGGCCATCTCACTTTTCATCTGTTCATGATCTTTCCGGTGATCGCTTATTTTATTTTAAACCGGTCAGGCGGTCCGGGCGGCAAACTTCATCGCGGAGCCATCACGGATATATCAATAGCAGGGTTCCTGATTTCGATGATAATTTTTTCCGGAGGGTTCCAGCTTCTTTTTCAGATAGTGTATGCCCTTTTCGCTTTCTTGGTCATATACCTCCTGTCTCGGAAGGGGGAGGGGGATCCGGCTGTACTGATCCTCAAACTCTTTTCATCGCTGATACTTGCCTTCTTTTTATCGTCACCGAAGTGGCTCGCCTCTATTTATTACGTTAATAATGTGCCGAGAACCCTTTATCCGCTCCCAGGGATACCGGATTTTTCGTCTCTTTCGGCGGTTCTTTTGAAATCGCTTTTTTGGGAGCCTGCGGACAAGTTGGCCCGCGTTTCGATGGTGAATTACAGGTGGATATTGGAAAGACATGAGTTCGAGTTCGGGATAACGGTAGTACCCGCGCTGATCCTGATTGCGGTAGCGTTTAAGAGTCTTTTTAACATGTATAAATGGAAGGCGCTTCCCGTGATTGGGAAAAGGGAGCTTGCGTATGCAGGGATCCTGGCGGCAATGATGCTGTTCCCTCTCCTTTTGAATTACTATTCGCCAGCATGGAACGCGATTTTGAAAAGTGTTCCGGTACTGAAAAATTTCAATAATAATTTCAGGTGGTTTTGCGTATATATTCCGACAATTATTCTTGCCGCCTCGGTTTTGATCGAGAGATTTGAAATGCCGGAAAAGTTAAAGACCGGGATGATCCTCCTCTGCCTGGCGGTAATCGCCGGTAGCAATATTGGCGAAGAGAGGGAGTTCTACAAATCCCAGCAGTATATCTTTCCCGAAATTATAGAAAGTTATGACAACGTAAAAGCTGAAACATGGTCCCCTGTAATAACGAATATAATCGTCTTGATGGGCAAGGACGGAAAGATGATAAGGCCTGTCCACAGAAACAATTATCTGACTCAAGGTTTTTCATTCCTTGAATGTTACGAGCCGATGTTCGGCTATTTTCTGGAAAATCTTCCGCTAAAGCAGTTGCACCCCGGGCATGTTACCGACAATGTAGATGGTGCATATAACGTTAAAAACCCGGCGTGCTATGTATTCCCCGAGGAGAACGGCTGTTCGCCAGGAGATCATCTCAAGGAAGGGGAGGAACAGGAGGCGGAAAAGTTCCTGTCGTTTAAGGAATATGAGTTCAGGATATCCACGGCTCAAAAGACAGCCAACTTCTCCAGCCTGGTTTTGCATCTGCTATTGATATTCTATCTCGCAACAGTATCTATCTTGGCGGTGAGAAAGGTTGAGCCGGAAAGAGGGAGTAAGGGGATGGATCAGTAATGGTACTGAATGCCGGCTGAAACATTCAGGATCTCATAGTTGTATCTGTAGAAAGTTTCGTATTGGTTGTTTGAATTTGCCCTCAGGTGATTTAGGAGAAATCCGGTGGTGAGGTTGTCGTTGACGCTGTAATACGCACCGACCATGATCATATGCGTATTGTCCAGTTCCTTGATGTCCGTTAATACGCCGTTCGCGTCTCTCGTCAGTCGTTCGGTAAAAGTGACCCTTGAGATGAGGACGGAGGCTTTCAGCGTCAAAGGCTTTCCATTTTCAAGCATCATGGAGTATGTGAGGCCGGGCGTCATGGAGTAGCTGTCGTTGCCGTAGTAGTTTTTATGAAAAACGATGTTTGGAAGCGTCCCTTCGGCGAGGTTCTGGTTGCTCTCGGTTTTCCCGACGGACCAATCAAGATCCATTGAGACGGAACCCTCCTTCCTGTAGGAAAAAGAGCCTGATACAAGATAGTCCGTATCCTTCTGCTTGTCACCGCTTCGCTCGCCGGTTTCCAGCTCAATTTTTTTATCTATGTATGATTTGGCCAGCTGTGAGACCGAGAGGGAGTAGGAGAGGCCGGAGTTTCTTATTACGTCATATCCCGCTATCAGGAGCATGGCGTTTTGATCTTTCTCCTTCTCCTCCAGGTCGCCGAGGCCTGCCTGGGTGTAGAGCGATATGAAGTGCGGATATTCACGCTTGTAATACTGAAGTCCAAACGAGACAGTTCTCTTTTCGTCGTCAGACTCGTTGACGATGTAAACACCGTTAAAACCCCCGCCGTTGTCGTTGTAGTCATATAGCCCCTTGTACCAGTTTTCATCCGTTGTCTCCTTGGAGAGCACCTGTGTCCTGAAAGCAAGAACGTTGAGAGTGAGTTTGTCGGAGTATTCATGGCGGAGCGTGGGGGTTAAGCTGTTAGTCATGGTTTCTGAGGCTATCCTTGAGCCGCGGTCTTCCACGAATGCCTGTTTCTCGTGTGCGTATGCGCCGCTATAAAGGCCAATGATCACATTTTTATCATTGAGCCTGTAGGTAGGGGCGAGAGTGGCGTTGGCGTTTCCACCAAGTATGTTGGAGCCGCCGTCGAGATTGGAGATTGTCAGGAAGAATTGTGTGTCTGCCAGAAACAGGAATTTGTCGTTATTCCCCTCCTGCGCCGCAGCATTATGCCATGGTGCGACCGCGATAATGAACGAGGCGAGCGCAAACGTGTAAAGGTTTATCCGCCCACGTTTCCGGCCAGAAAAATCGAATTCGGATTTTGGATTAACCCGTTCCCTGTACAACTCTTACCCCCACCCTTGAAAATTTCTATTTCAGGTTACATATTCTATGCGAAGTCGCTCAATACGCAAACCCTGGAAATATTCAAGGGCGGAGAAGCAAGTTTCCTAATCGGCCCAAGCCATATTCGACAGTGGTATGTAGATCAAGTCGACAGGGGCACCAAGCAAACTCGAATTCGTGCCGTTTGAGAACCTGAACTCAAGATTGTTTTCTTTACCAATGCTTATGCCATCCTTGCTATCACCTTTGGTATTAACGCCCAGACCCATCCAGACATCGCTTATCTCGCCGACATCACCGCCGGTTTTTCCGGTATCACCATCACCAATGACATACAGCGCAACATTAATTGTGGATGTATTTCTGCCATCGATTATGTTGTAGCTGAAACCAGAACCTGTATTGTTGCCTCTCGAATAGGTGCCCGTACCTTTGGAGCTAAGTGTGTAGCTGTTGCCGTTTATGGTGAGTTCCTCGCTATTGATATTCTGAGATGATTTGCTGATGCCGTCAAATCCTCTTGTCTCGGTGATCGAGTCGTCGTTGTGGCTGAACTTCACGCTCATGGTGTCAAGTTCGTACTGGCTGTCGTTGGAGATGGCGCCTTCGCTGGCGTTCAGGTAGTCACCCCACGGCATGTCAAAAATACCTTTTCCTGTCGGCACATCGTCGTTGAAGGCGGTTTTCCAATCCATGACCGTAAGGTCTGCCGAGCCACCGCTACCGCTTCTGGAGTTTACGTTTACCACCTGAACCGTTTTGGAGTCAGGGCGAACCACATACTGTTGCGCCCGTACACGGTCGCCATTGGCGTCCTTCAATACCCTGCCTGCCTTTGCATCGGCGGCCTTGGTCAAGATGGCATCCCTATCCCTGATATCATCCGCCTTATCCGCTTCGTCAATCGAGGACCAGAGATCTTTTCTGATATTATTATCGCCCGGTTCAGCGATCACCTTAATGATCTCCTTGTTCAGGAGATCTACATCGGCTGTGATGCCGGAGGAGGAGCCGTCGCCGGCAGAGCCGCCACTGCTGGTACCGCTATCGCTTCCTGAGCCATCTCTTGATGAATCACTACCGGAGTCATCCCTGGAGGTGTCTCTGTCTGAGTCGTCGCCTCTGTTATCGGCAACATCCTGATCCTTAGAATCACGGTTCTTTTTGGTCTCGTTGGTGCGGCTGACCTGATCCTTTTTGGACTCGTCTTTTTTGCTATCCCTTTTGTCGTCCTTTTGAGCTACGTCGTACCTCTTGTCCTTCTTGCTCTCTTTTTTGCTGTCGCCGGAATCTTTTCTGTCATTGCTTGCAGACTTGTCCGATTTATCCTTGCTGTCGCTTTTATCGTCAGATTTCCCTTTATCCTTTGAAGCGCTCCTGCTGTCGGAATCTTCATCATCCTTTTTGTCGGCTTTTTTCTTATCGCTGTCGGAATCCTCGTCACCCTTGTCGGCCTTTTTGGAATCTTCGTCATCGCTATCCTTGGCCTTTTCCTTACTGCTCTGTTCGGCGGCCACTACAAGCCCCTTGTTGGAGACAACTGCCTTGGCATCCTCGGCTGTAACGGTACCGCCGCCTGTTACCTTTATCGGTTTTTGCACGGTAGTATTTTTAACGGCCTTGGCTACCTCTTCCTTCGGCGCTTTGGCTGCCTTCTCAGGAGCGGCTGATGTGTTAACGGTGGTTACCTGCTCGCCGCCGACCATTACTTCCCCTTTTCTCGCCATCGCGGGATTGGAGGATTTCACGCCTACGAGCCCTTCAAGTGTAAGAACCTTGGTCTTTCCGTCTTTACCAACCGACACCACGAACTCGGTGCCGCGGACGCCGATAACGGCGGTCGGGGTCTTCACTTCAAAATCTGTATTCTTGGATTCAAGTTTCGAGGCTTTTACGCGGATGTTTCCGTATGCAACCTCGACTATCGTTTTCCTGGTCTGTTTTGCCGGGTCGAAGATCATTTCGTTTATGACAAGGGATGTGTCCTCGCCCAGTGTCAGTACTGATTTGTCGTCGAATTCCAGCTCAAGCCTTGACTCTTCATCGGTCTCGGCTACGTCCCTGAAAAGAACAGATTCGGTGCCGGTTACCTTCACAGACTGTTTGGTCCGTGCGCGCTCGAAAACAACCGAGCCTTCGAAGCTCTTTATCAGGCCGATATCGTCCTTGTCTATTACTCCGAACTCCTTGAGGAAATATTTCTTCTCGATGGTGGAGCCGTCCGCTTTTCCGGAGATGAAGGTATATGTGAGGTCAATCATCTGGAGTCTTGTAAGGGGTTCATTGGCTATCTCGGGAGTGAGGAGGTTTATCCCGTCCTTCTGCATAGCCGCGGCTACGCTTGTGTAGATCTTATCCTTCGCCATTTTGGCAGCGTTTTTCGGGACGAATCGGTTTTTTGAGTGTTCTTTCGCAAGGAGGTTAACGTACTCGGATACCGTGATCGATTTTTTGCCGGATGTAGTTGCCGCAGATGCGGTGAATAGCGGTAGAAGAACCATTAATAACGCCGGTAAAATTACCTTGTGAAAATTCCCCCATCTAGCCAACATACATACCTCCAAATACAGTTAAACGTCCAAAATCTTTATAAGCCGTAGCACTCTTAATTATTTATCTATACCTCTTACCTATATATTAGCACTATACCTCTTCATATCCAAAATCTTGTCACCTTTTATTGCTATATTTTGAAAATATAACATTTTCAGTAACTTTTGTGCTTTTTTGGTAATAACCTAAACCATTTTATATTTCAATGTTTATCGGTAAATTAAAGGTGTTGCTGTAGTTTTTTCAGCTTTTGGATGTTAAAGTTTAATAAACGAGGGGGATATGCGATGCAATTAACCAGAACTCCGGTACTGATCTTTTTCACTCCACTCTTCTTTTTAGTGCTTTTTACAGCGACCTCTACAGTTTACAGCGCTGAATCTTCAAAGAAGCGGGCCGAAGAGATATTGGACAAGGTCGATGACCTCTGGCGCGGCGACTCTTCTCATGGGAAATTTACCATGGAGGTGAAGACCAAGCACTACACCCGGAAAATGGGGATGGAAGCGTGGAGCAAGGGGAAGGAAAAGTCGCTTATCAGGATACTTTCCCCTAAAAAGGAGAAGGGGACCGCCACCCTGAAATCTGAAGACAGTATTTATACCTATCTGCCAAAAACCGACAGGACTATAAGGCTGACCAGCGGCATGATGGGGGGCTCCTGGATGGGGAGCCACTTTACGAATGACGACCTTGTAAGGGAATCCCGCCTGAAGGACGACTACGAATTCGACATTACTTTTGAAGGCGACCGCAAGGGGATCGAGGTAATTGAAATAACGCTCATCCCAAAGCCGGATGCCGCTGTGGTCTGGGGGAAGGTGGTGGTTGTTTTGCGGACGGCCGACCTCATGCCGGTAGAGCAGTTATATTATGACGAAGACGGACTGCTGGTGCGCACGATGAGCTTTTCGGATATTAAAATGATGGGTGGGCGGAATTTCCCCGCAAGAATGAAAATTGTCCCGAAGGATAAACCGGACGAGTTTACCGAACTCGTGTATGAGGAGATGAGGTTCAATCTTCCACTGGATGATTCGTTGTTCTCGGTTTCACAATTGCGAAAAATGTAGGTGGTGCGTATCAGGATGAGACTGCTTCGGGTCGCGTTCAGGAACATCTTCCGCAACAGGCAACGGCTTATTGTAACTATTGCGGCAATGGTTTTTGCCGGATTCATAATGATATTCTTTCTCGCCCTTATGGAAGGGTTCATGTTCATCTTCGAGCGCAACATCGTGCAGATGAACCTGGGCGATATGCAGATACACGCAAACGGCTACCGTAGCGATCCCGATCTTTACAATCGCGTTGAAAACTATGACGGACTCCTTGAAAAACTGGACGAATCCGGTTTCAGCGCAACTCCCAGGCTGTACGGTTTCGGTCTTGCCGCTTCGGGGAATACCTCGACTGGAGTGATACTGAGGGGAGTTGACCTTCTGCGTGAGCCGATGGTGACGGAATTAAGCCGACATGTGGATAGGGGGCTCTGGCTTTCGAATGAGGCTCCAAAAGGGGTTGTTATCGGCAAACAGCTGGCCCGCACCCTTCACGCGAAGATAGGGAGCGAAATTGTTTTTGTGGGGCAGGCGGCCGATGGCTCGATGGCAAATGAAATTTATGTCGTGCGTGGGATACTAAAAGCGGTCGGCTCAGGCATAGACGGCCCCGGTTTTTTTATGGTCGACTCCTCTTTCAGGGAGCTGATGCTGGTACCGCAAGGGACGCATGAAATAACGATCATGCGGAAGGATAAACAGGAGGAACTCTTTGCCTCAACAGACCGGGCGCGTTCCATTGTCGCGGAATTCGGTGACTATGAAGTTAAGAACTGGAAGGAGCTCCAGCCTCTTACGGCGGAGCTTATGGCTACCTCGGACGCCAGCCTGATAATTTTCGTTCTAATCTTTTACGGCGCGGTTGGGATGATAGTCCTTAACGCTACTCTTATGAGCGTTTTCGAGAGGATGAGGGAGTTCGGCGTAATGAAGGCGCTTGGGGTATCGCCGTTTCAGATAGTTCTTCTCATCATTACTGAAACGGTGATCCAGGTCTCCATCGCATGCGTGTTCGCGCTTCTGACCGGGATACCTGTCGCCTACTATTACCAAGTGCATGGTCTGGACTTTTCATCCTTCTCCGGTACCGCGACCATGGGGGGGGTAGCATTCGATCCGACATGGTATACCGTTATTACCAAGCAGACTTTCACTACCCCTGTTGTTTATATGTACCTGATATCGGCTCTGGCGGTGATCTACCCCGCGGTCAAGGCAGCAAGGATCGTTCCTGTACAGGCTATACATCACAGGTGAACAGATGAAGATATGGAAAATGGCATGGAGAAACATCTGGCGCAGAAAGCGCAGGACGCTTATCACATGCTTTTCCGTGGCGTTTGGCATTCTCTACGCCGTGCTTTCGACAGGATTCGGCGACTGGGGGTATACAAAGCTGATAGACGACAGCGCAACGATGGGTTTCGGCCATGTGACCGTGGAGCCGCACGAATACAATGACAGTCCTTCCCTTGATAAGCGGATAGGTAATTCCACCGAGATAAGGAAAACTGCGCTTGGAACGGAAGGGGTTTCCGGCGCGATGGAGAGGATCGTCGGTCAGGCGATGATGGCATCTGCTACCAAAAGCATCGGCGGGATGTTCCTTGCTATCGATCCATCCCAGGAGGCGACGGAG
>JAOUMJ010000039.1:2500-17206 GCA_029881495.1 Nitrospinota bacterium
CCTCCACGCGGCGTTGCTGCGTCAAGCTTTCGCCCATTGCGCAATATTCCTCACTGCTGCCTCCCGTAGGAGTCTGGACCGTATCTCAATTCCAGTGTGACTGATCATCCTCTCAGACCAGCTAGTCATCGTAGCCTTGGTAGGCCGTTACCCCACCAACAAGCTAATGACGCGCGAGCCCATCCATAAGTGAATGCATAGTATAGAGGCATCCTTTGATTCTCCCGTGGCCCGGGGGAATATTATCCGGTATTAGCACACCTTTCGGCATGTTATCCCAAACTTAAGGGTAGGTGACTCACGTGTTACTCACCCATTCGCCGCTTTACTCATCCCCCGAAGGGAACTTTCTCGCTCGACTTGCATGTGTTAGGCACGCCGCCAGCGTTTGTTCTGAGCCAGGATCAAACTCTCCAAAAAAAAAGCTTGAACCCTGAATCTCAGGGTTATTTCAAAAGTAATTGTGGCAAATCTGTTATTAGCAGAATTTGCCGGACCCACATGACCGATTGCTTTCAATCAACAATTTTAAAGTTCAATCTCGTTCGTTTATCGAAACGAAAGAGCAATAATAACCTGATTCAAAAATAAGTCAAGCATAAAAATGCATTTATTTTTAATGCCGACAAAGACTCTCCTCCTGTCTTCTTCTCAGCTGCAATTCTACGCCTCGGCCCGGAATAGTTCAAGAGTAATTCGACAAAATTTCAGCGGTCACCCGCGAAACACAGAGCGTGGAATACCCGCTCCAGGAGCGATCAATTCGCCCGTAATCCTTTTAAATTTCTCCACTTGGGCTACAAAACAACTCGGGTTTCAGGAGATAAAATACAATAAGAAAACGAGAAACAAAAAGTAAAAGCTCCGTGCTTGGGAGACTAGGCAAATAACGGTTCTATCTTTTTTGATTTAACATAATTGCAAAGCATCTGCCGCGGTATGCAAAAGCTGAAAATGCTCCCCCTCTTCTCTTCACTCTCAACCCATGCCCTGCCGCTATGTATGTTAACAATATGCTTTACGAGATTCAGCCCCAAGCAGAGCCCGTGGCTGATTTCCGGATGCTCTTCCGCATCTTTGAACCTGTTGAAAATGATCTTCTGTCTTTCAGGGGGGATGCCGACACCGTTATCCACGACGCTCACCATTACTTCCTGCGGCAATCCCTTGGCGAGGATTTCAATCGTCCCACCTTCGCTTGTATGATTGACCGCGTTTGCGAGGAGGTTTACCAGCACCTTTTTCAATCTCCGGGCATCTCCATAAACCCTCAACGACTGGCTGTCAAGGCGGGTGACAAGCTTTATGCTTTTCGCGTCGCTCATCTCGTGAAGCTCTTCCATCGCTTCAAGGATGATGCTTTTCATATTTAAATTCTCAATATCCAGCTTCACGGCTTCAGATTCAATATGGATAATATCCTGCATTGCGTCGGCTATCCTGTTCAACTCCTCGTCGCCCCGGCGCTTATCCCTGCAGATAGCCTCCAGCGAAAGTGAGCGTTTTCTGCAGGTACTCTGGAATTCAAGTATGAGTTTTTGATCCGAACCGGAAAAACCTGCCAAATCCTCCGCCGAACAATCCTTGCCGGAAAGGATGGAGGACAATACTTTTGCTAAATCATTCATGCCAATAAAATTGTCTATTTCATTTTCCTATGCAGTTTACTTTTAAAAAAAGCGCCATTTGGACATGTCTATATTTTAACAGGGATTTTTGCGATTTCCCCGCAATCAATACCCCCCCGGTATTCGAAGCCCAATTTCCTGCTTCATATTTTCTTTTATACATCGGACGGTCCCCTCTTTCCAGTAAAATTGTGCATCTTCAAACCCCCTCCCCCAGGCAATCCGAAAATGCCCTCTCACCTCAAACGCCTCGCTTGAACATGCCAGAAAAGGATGATCCTTTTTACCCCACCGACAGTTCAAATCCCGCTATTGGTTCACCGGTCTCCGCGTGTGACGCCTTGCGTCGAGGAGCCATGTCTTCTCATAACTGTGACACACCCGGCAACCGGTTTGCCCGGCAAACTCCTTTTCGTTATACCTGTATTTCACATCGAACACATGGCTCTCGCCGTCAAACTTGCTGTGGGTATGGCACGAAATGCAGTACTCGTTTATTACCCTGTTCGATTCCGTCTCAACCATACCAGGCTTGAACGCCTTCTCCAGCGGACTGGACATGCAGGACGCCACCGTCGTCACCAAGGCGACTATTAACAAAATCTTTTTATGCAACTTAACTTCTCCCATTTGCCTATAGTATCTTCAATCCGCAAACTCCTGCCTGAAATCACCCCTTAATATCCGTCATTAGTATCCGTAAAGGCAAGGGGGAACGAATCTTCACGCAACTCTTGCGATACGGGCGGATAGCTCTTTCGCGCTTACAGGATTCTCTAAAAATGCGGTTATCCCTAGCTTTGTCATATCTTTTTTCGTCTCTGCCCCAGCCATCCCTGCCGCCATAAACAAAATTCCTTTTTCAAGCCGCTTTTCACGTATATTTTGAACGAATTTGGCGAGATCTTCCATGCCCAGCGCACAATCTGCGATTATTACATTGAAGCTTCCAAGCTCTACCCATTGCAGGGCATCTGCATAAATCCTGGCCTCTGTGAGATTTGCCCCTGTTTCCTGCAAATAATTCCTTGTCATATCGCGGTTGACCAGGTCGTAATAGACTAGAAGAATATTCAATCCGGTATCGGGAAATTCAAGTTTGAACTCGGAACCCTCCCCCTCACGCGATTCGACGGAAATATTGCCTCCGTGGGCCCGCAATATGTCCATGCAAAACGGAAGACCGAGCCCTGTCCCTCTCTCCCCCCCTGTCCCTATGCCGGAAGTTTTTATTTCGTGCTTGAAAAGATCCGGCAGAATTTTCGGCGCTACTCCGATACCGCTGTCCTTCACCACGATTGAAAAGCTTCGACGGTGAGGGACCGTGATAGAAACTGTGTCGCCGGCACGGCAAAACTTTATGGAGTTCGTCATGAGGTTTAAAAACACTTCCTGGATCAGATCCTTGTCGATGAACATATGCCTTTGCAGGGGCATCTCGTTTACCAGGGAAATCCCTTTCTGCGTGGCCGAATAGCCGATCTTCCCAATCATGTCGTTTATCAGCACGTAAATATTCACCCAGTTTCTCCTGACAATAAGTTTGCCTGTCTGCAAGCGGCTTATATTCAGAAGCGCGTCAATCGTCTCTACCATTTTCTCGCTTCCGGCAATTACCCTGTCGATGATATCGGCCTGTTTTTCGGTGAACTGACCGCTTCCTGCTTTTTTCAAGAGACGCAAGAGCCCGATGCTTGTCGACAAAGGCGCTTTCAGGTCGTGAGATACCAGCGAAACGAATTTATCCTTCATCGCGGTTGCATCTTCCGCCTGCGCCCTTCTCCTGTCCAGGAGAGACGACTTCAGGAACTCGTTGCGCGTATAGAATTCCAGAATATAATTTGCCGTCATCCCTATCCCGTTTATGGCCAGTATCCTGAGTATCTCGACCGCAACAAGATCAGGTGAAACTTTGGTGAAAATAACAGCGACGACAATATCAACAAGACTCAACAGGAGCATCGATGCAGTCGCGTAATAGAACCTGAGCCTGAAAAGGGTATATGCGACTATTATCAGCAACAGCAGAGAGGGATGGTGATGGAATATTATCGCCTCATCGTGCTGGTGAATTATCCCAAGCATCCCTATTCCAACGATAAACGCGACCATTGCCATGAGAGGCTGGTACACCTTTTTGAAATGCCTGGAATAACTGAATAGGAGAAAAGCGATGACTATCGGCGTAACAACCGCGAAACGGATAATCACCGCGTATATCCAGTTTGGATGGGGCATGCTCAAATCGTCGAAAACAAAAAGAAACCAGAATGCAACCCCAACGATTATCCCTATTCGCAAGGTTCTCAACGAATGTTGAAAATAGTCCTCGAGAAAAACCTTCTCCAGAATCGGGGGGAATTTAAGTGATCGAAACCCTTTTACCCTCGTGCTTTCCAGGAAATCAAGGTCGATAGTCCCATCTTCGGCTTTCACGTCATCACTCTGGGAGAAACCCACTTTTTAAAACCCCCTCCAACCTGTCGTTCCACTATTTGGCAACTCGACAGGAAATTGAACATTTTTGATGCTTTACTTTTTATTTTAACAGGTATAACCAGTTCGCGATATACCGGCGCCCTCATGAAAAATCGCAAATTTGCCAACATGTACCGATTCGCCAGCTTTCGGCTTGCTTAGATGAACCCCTCCCTCTAAATTAGATGAATGAACCTGAACGATACCATCGCCGCTATTGCCACCCCCGTCGGTGAAGGGGGGATAGGCGTGATCCGCGTATCGGGGCCGGACGCGCTGAAGGCAACGGCTAAAAACTTCCGCCCTTTGGGAAAACCGGCAAAAGAGATGGAATCCCACCGACTCTATTTTGGAACGCTTTTATCGGAAACGGAGATCATCGACGAGGTATGCCTCGTTTACATGAAAGCCCCCAGAAGCTACACAAGGCAGGATTGCGTGGAGATATCGTGCCACGGCTCCCCTGCCGTCCTGAGGCGCGCCCTGAAGCTGATAATGGATAACGGAGCACGAATGGCCGAACCGGGGGAGTTCACAAAAAGGGCCTTCCTAAACGGAAGGATAAACCTCTCGCAGGCCGAAGGGGTCATCGACCTCATAAAGGCGCGCTCGGAAGGGGCGGCAACGGCGGCGCTCCAGCTGATGGAGGGGGGGCTCTCGGCAAGGATAGAGGCGGCGAAACAGAAACTCCTCCAGATACTCAGCCACCTTGAAGCGTCTATAGACTTTCCGGACGAAGAGCTCGAAACAGCGACAGATGAACAGATACTGAAACTCCTGGACGAATCCATTCACAAGGTCGACTCGCTGGTAAGGAGCTATGAATCTGGAAGGTTCCTGAAAACAGGTATGAAGATAGCCATTATCGGCAAGCCGAATGTCGGAAAATCCTCCCTCCTGAACGCTCTCCTTGAGGAAGAGCGCGCCATCGTGACCAAACACCCAGGTACTACCCGCGACCTCATCCATGGCGAAAGCGAGATAGCCGGATTCCCGGTTGAATTCATCGATACCGCAGGATTGAACAAGTCGCCGGACGAGGTCGAATCTATCGGAATTGAGCGGACACTGAAGGCGGCAAGGGAGGCAGACCTTGTCATCGCTCTTTTCGACGGTTCGCGTCCATGGGACGAGGAGGACGACAAGGTTTTTGAAACCTTAAAAGAACTTAAAAACCTGATCGCGCTTATCAATAAATCGGATGCCGAAAGGAAACTTCTCTGGCCCGACGCCTCCATGAAGATAAGCGCGATATCGGTGAATAACCGAACCGGATTTGAATCTATCGAAGAGGCCGTTAAGATGACCGCTGGCTCCATAAGACCAGGGGTTGAACCGCTCGTTACGCGCGCCCGCCATCTCTCCATATTCAAGCGTATCTCCGACGATCTGAAGCGGGCCAGAAATGAGCTTGCAATTGGGCGGGAGATAGCCGCCGCGGAGATATGGGACGCCGTCGAAGAGATAAAGCGATTTACCGGCGAATCGTACACCGAAGAGGTTCTATCAAAAATCTTTGACGAGTTCTGCATCGGCAAATGAAGTACGACGTAATCGTGATTGGCGGAGGGCATGCCGGGTGCGAGGCGGCACACGCATCGGCAAAGCTCGGTTGCGCCACAGCGATGATCCTCCCCGATATAAAAAGCATCGCAAGGATGTCGTGCAATCCCGCTATCGGGGGGCCGGGGAAGAGCCAGATAGTATCGGAGATCGATGCCCTCGGCGGGCTGATGGCCTCCGTTACCGACCGAAGCGGAATACAGTTCCGCACCCTCAACGCCAGCAAGGGAGCGGCTGTCCGGGCAAACAGGGCGCAGGCCGATACTGCCGTCTATGAGAACGTGATGATGGAAACCCTCCAGGCGGTGGAGAACCTTTCAATGGTCGAGGGGAGCGTGTCCGGCATAATCGCGGAGGGGGGGAAGGTACTGGGCGTTCGCCTCAAATCCGGCGAGGAGCTTCCATGCAAAGCGTTGATAGTCTGTACCGGGACATTTCTCAACGGCCTTCTGCACACCGGGATGGAGAGCAGGCCAGGGGGGAGGAACGGTGAGCCCCCCTCGAAGGATCTCTCCGAATCGTTAAAAAAAATCGGCTTTGAGCTGAGCAGAATGAAAACAGGCACCCCGCCAAGACTACACCGCGACACCATCAACTACTCAAAACTCGCCATTCAGCCCGGCGATATTCCGCCAAGACCCTTTTCATTCTTCACAGAAAAACTCGAAAGGCCGGCAGTCCCGTGCCATCTCACATGGACAAACGAAAAAACCCACGAGGTGATAAGGAGATCGTTCGACCGCTCCCCGCTCTTCACGGGGGTGATCGAAGGTATCGGCCCCAGGTATTGCCCATCCATCGAAGACAAGGTGGTCCGTTTCCCGGAGCGGAACTCGCATCACATATTCATAGAGCCTGTCTCGCAAAGCTCCTCTCTTGTCTATCCGAACGGAATATCAACCTCGCTTCCGGCTGACGTACAGTTGGATTTCGTTCGCACCGTGAGCGGGCTTGAGGATGCGCAAATTGTTATCCCCGGCTACGCGGTTGAATACGATTTCGCTCCACCGACGCAGATCTTCCCTACGCTTGAAACGAAACTTGTATCTAACCTCTATTTTGCCGGACAGATAAACGGCACTTCCGGGTACGAAGAGGCGGCGGGACAGGGGATCCTCGCCGGAATAAACGCCGCATTGAAACTGCAAGGAAGGGAACCGGTCATCTTCCGGCGCCAGGAGAGCTACATCGGCGTAATGGTGGACGACCTCACCACGCTTGGGACAGACGAACCTTACAGGATGTTCACCTCCCGCGCCGAGCACCGGCTTCTGCTGAGACAGGATAACGCAGACACCCGCTTCTGCGGTATCGGAAGGGAAATAGGCCTCCTCCCGGAAGAGAAGTACCTTTTCTTTCTTGATAAACAGCGGAAGATAAAAAAACTGGTCTCCCGCCTGAAAGCGGAACAGCTCACGCCGTCGAAAGAGAACCTGCAAAAACTCAAGAATGCCGGTCTGCCGGAACCTGCCGATATATTGAGCCTCGCGCAATACCTGAAAAGACCGGACGTCTCGCTGAAGGATGAATCGGTTTTCGGGGATATGTCGGAATTTACCCAGGACGAGATCGAAAGAAGCGAGATAGAGATAAAGTATGAAGGGTACATCACCCGCCAGAAGCAGTGGATAAAGGAGTTGGAAGGGGTAGACAAAATGCCTCTCGGCAGGGAGACCGACTACAAAAATATCTCCGGCCTCTCCAGGGAGGTTGTTCAAAAACTTGAAAGTGTCCGCCCTGTCACATTCGGACAGGCGTCGAGGATCTCCGGCGTTACCCCCGCCGCGCTCTCTATGCTTTTAATCCATTTGAAAACAGGGGGCGGGAAGACAAAACATGTCCCCCCCAATGAGTGAATTTTGTCTATTGGTAACTTTGAGAGCATGATGAACGACCACCAGCGGGAAAAAATAGAAAAATACCTTGCGGAACTTTACCGCTGGAACAAAAAGATCAACCTCACCTCGGTCGATGAAGAGAAGGCATGGGAGACCCTCGTGGAGCCGTCGCTGGCGATGCTCGAATTCTTCCCCTCGCATGAAGGATTAAAGGTATTCGACATCGGCTCGGGGGGCGGGATACCTGCGATAATCCTGGCGGTCGCGATGCCGGGGAACACGTTCTTCGCAGTTGAATCTGTCGCGAAGAAGTGCGATTTCCTTACGCACATCGTCGCTATGCTGAAGATCGAGAACCTCCTCCCGCTTAACGTCCACACAAGTTCGATCCTTGAAAAGGAGGAGTATTTCGAGTCGGCTGATGTGGTCACGTCAAGACAGGTAAAGCCGAAGGAAGTTCTGGAAGCGGCCCGCCATCTCCTGCATGGCGGCGGGGTGGCTATTCTCCATAGATCGCCGAAAGAGGATTACGAGGAACCCGGTTTCAGGCTGACAGGCTCGAACAACAGCTCCGTCTCCCTGACAATGGAGTGAATACTCGCCACAACCTGCTAATATATAAATGCTACTGCTGAACGCCACTCCCGGTTACGGCTCTCCTCCGAACCGCGCGATCTTGCGATATTGAAGACAAAGCAGAAGTAAAAAAAATGGATAAATACACGAAACTCGAAGAGCTGAAATCGAACATCAACAAATGCGTACTCTGCGCCGGGTGCCACGCCGGATGCCCTACCTATCAGCACTCCCGAATGGAACACGATTCCGCGCGCGGCAAGGTGCTTCTAGCAGGCGCGTTGATGAGAGGCGAGATAGAGCCGGACAAAAAGCTGATGGAAAAATTCGAGCACTGTCTCACCTGCATGAACTGCCGGGAGGTCTGCCCCGCCGGAGCCGAACCGGTAAAGGTAATTAACGCGGCGAGAAGCGAGATTTTCACGCGAACGAACGGGAACAGGACAGCACGCTACATATATAACAGCATCCTGCCTGAAAAAAGGTTCCTCTCCATGTTCTCGAAAGGGATGGCACTGGCAACGTCCATTTTCAGGCTTCTCCCCTCAATGCCCGGACTCCCCTTTGTAAAGGATGGAAGGAAGCGTATCTTTCCGAATTTTAAACTCGGAAATCTTAAAAAGGATCTCCCCGATGTAATTCCGGCAGACGGAAAACCGCTTCTTAAAGCTGCCTATTTTACCGGTTGCATGGCAGACGCGGCATTTCACGACACCGGCAAGGCTGTAATAGATCTCCTTCATTCCGCCGGCATTGAGGTGCATCTTTTCAGGGACGAGGTATGCTGTTCCGCTCCCGCCTATTTCGCCGGTGATCATGATAGCTCGAAAGTGATGGCGGATAAAAATATCGAACTTTTCACCTCAAGGGAGGTCGATCTTATCGTCACGAGTTGCGCCACTTGCGGGTCGATGCTGAAAGAGATCTACCCGAAGATCGCGAGCCACCCCAAAAAAGAGGAATTTTCAGAAAAGATCATCGACTATCAGAAACTGATTGCCGATAAACTCACGGAAAAAATCAAATACGAAAAAGGGGGAACACCTCTCCGTGTTACATACCACGACCCATGCCATCTGAACAGGGGGATGAACATAAACAAGGAGCCGAGAGAGATACTGAAAAAACTTCCCGGCGTTGAATTCGTTGAGATGGAAAATCCGGGGAGCTGTTGCGGAGGCGCCGGCTCGTTTGCGCTGAAGTTTTACGGCGACTCCGTAGACATTGGACGAAGCAAGGGGGAGGCGATAGCAAAATCGGGAGCGGATATGGTTGTAACCGCATGCCCGTCATGCCGGATGCAGTTGAAGGATATTGCCACCCGCTATGCTCCCGGAGTAGAAGTGACCGATACAGCCGTTTTATTAGGGAAACTCCTTAAGAAGTGAATTTTGGGCCTGCATGATGGTAAACTTCCCATAGAATGCTGGAAAACCTGTTTAAAAAGAGCGGAAAACTCCTTTTCCTTGTACCGGGAAAATACTGGACGGGAGCGACCGCCGTCACAGCCAGCCTGATGCTCCTCGGTATCGGCAACACGATAATATCAAAACCGGAAATGCCGAAAACCGCTTCCATGAACATGGATGAGATCGACTCGGATCTTTCAGGAGTATTCGAAAGAAATGCTGTACAGATACCACCTTCACTCCTGGAAGAGAACATCTTCCGAAACGAACGCAAGAGCTACACCCCACCCTCTTCCCCTGCACAACAGGGTGATACCGCTAAGGAGAACGACACCTTCCCAGATATAAAACTCAAGGGGACGATCCTCGCCGGCGACAAGCGGATTGCCATACTTGACGGCGTCGTAAGGAAATACATCAAAACGGAAATCCATGAGCGCCCCGGCCTTAGCGGAGCGAAATTCCTTGAGGCGAAGGCAAAGGGAGAGAACTTTGAACTCCAGCCGATCGGGGAGGAAAAGCTAGCGGGTGAATCCTTTTACGAAGGCGCAGAAGTATCGAGCCATATAATCGAACGGATATATGAGGACCACATTGAAGTGACAAATATCAATACCGGAAAAAGGACATCGGTATATCTCGACATTGAAGAGCATGAAAATCATAAAAAAGCCGAACTGGCAGGAATAAAGAAAAACCCCGACGTAAAACCTCAGATGTCGGACTACGAGCTAAGCGGCGCCAGAACAAAAGGGAAATAACTTGAGCGAACTTGGAACCATAGAACAGATACTTAAAAATTCCGGGCGGATACCGGAAGAGAACTGGAGATCTATAAAAAATCAGTCCGCCGCCGGAAGGCAATCGCTCTGGAAAACCGCTGTAGCGCTTGGATATGTATCCGAGATAGAGGTGCTTAAGGCGATCGCGGAAAAATTCAATCTCCATCTTTACGACAAGGGGGATCTCCCGGAATCTTCTTTCGATCTGAAACGCCACAACGTATCTCTCGGCTTTCTTTCGGAAAACAAAATATACCCGGTGAAGACAAGCGGCGAGGTGGTGGAAGCTGTCGTAAACGACCCCGCGTCGATACCTCTTGTTGAAGCGATGTTCGTCGGAGAGGATAAAACAGTAGTCGCGAGTCTGGCAACCGAAAATCTAATCCATCACGCGATAGAAAAACGGTTCGGCACAGGAGCCTCGGTCATGGAATCGATCGTCGACAGGGTCGGCGCCATGGATAGTATGGCCGGCGAAGACGAGGAGGAAAGCATCGATTCCCTCGCCGACCTGGCAAGCGGCGCACCTGTCATCAAGATAGTAAACCTCCTTATCTCCCGCGCCGTAGAAACAGGCGCCTCCGATATTCACATAGAACCTTTTGAAAAGATCCTGTATGTCAGGTACCGCATAGACGGCGTTCTGCACGGGATGGAAGCTCCCCCTCTGAAAATGCACCCTTCGATCGTTTCCAGAGTGAAGATCATGGCAAGACTGAACATAGCGGAGAAGAGGCTTCCGCAGGACGGGAGAATGCGGAGTAGGATAGGAGGGAGGGATATCGACATGCGCGTATCCATAATCCCGACCGTTTACGGCGAATCGGTGGTAATCAGGATTCTCGATCGCGGAAACGTCCTGGTAGAACTTGAAAAACTAGGCTTCCCCGAGAATGAACTGACGATCCTGAACGAAATCATTAAAAGACCGTACGGAATGCTTTTGGTGACCGGCCCTACCGGTAGCGGAAAAACAACAACTCTTTACGCGGCGCTTCAAAAGATTAACACGCCGGACAAAAAGATAATCACCATCGAAGACCCGGTCGAATACCAGATGCAGGGAGTGAACCAGATACCGGTGCGTCCGAATATCGGGCTTACTTTCCAAAACGGCCTCAGGTCGATAGTCAGGCAGGACCCGGACGTAATAATGGTGGGAGAAATCAGAGATGTGGAGACGGCGGAGATCGCCATCCAGGCTTCCCTTACGGGCCACATGGTTTTCTCGACTGTCCATACAAACGATTCCGCCGGAGCGATAACCCGCCTCCTCGATATGGGTGTGGAACATTACCTGATAAGCTCCGCGCTGGTCGGTGCGCTTGCCCAAAGGCTCGTGCGAATACTCTGCACATCATGCCGAACCCCATACAAGCCCGACAGGGAAACATTGAAAATGATATCGGGCAAATCCTCCGCCATCGACACCACCATCTACCGTGAGAACGGATGCGTAGAGTGCGCCCATACAGGATACCGCGGGAGGATCGGGATCTATGAACTCCTTAATATCGATGACGAAATACGAAATCTTATTCTCTCGAAAACCAGCTCGCACATCATCAAGGAGAAAGCCCGCGAAAAGGGGCTCATCACACTTCGCGAAGACGGCTGGAGAAAAGTGCGCGAAGGTATCACGTCAGTCTCTGAAGTGATAAGAGTTACGACTGCCGAGGTCATCTGATGCCGATCTTCAGCTACATGGCTACCGACCCTTCCGGGAAAACTGCTACCGGCGTTATGGAAGCCCCGGACAAGGACGCGGTAATAGAAAAACTTCAGCGGGAAAGGTTTTTCCCCATCTCCATCGAACCTCAAAGAAAGTCCAGAAAAGGAGGGCTGGAACTTCCGTTCATGAAAAAATCGCTCTCGCCAAAAGAGACGATGAACTTCACCAGCCAGATGGCAACGCTCCTTCGTTCCGGAATGGAGATCGACAGATGCCTCAATGTGCTTCTTGAACTCGCGGATACCGAAAAAGGGCGCGAAACGATACGGCGCATAAGAGACTCGGTTAACGGCGGGGACACTCTCTCGACGGCGATGGGGAAGCAGAAGGGGGCCTTCACCACGCTCTACCTGAGCATGGTAAGAGCCGGCGAGACGGGAGGATTCCTTGAAAAAACCTTTGACCGCCTTGCATGGTTCCTCGATAGCAGGATGAAAATGATCGAATCCATAAAATCGGCGCTTGTGTATCCCGCGGTCGTCGCACTTACAGGTTTTGCCGCGATACTTGTACTCGCTACAAATGTGATACCGCGCTTTGCCTCCATCTTCGAAAAGATGGGTGGGGAGCTTCCCGCCTCGACAAGGTTCCTTGTGGCTTCCAGCAATTTCATACTTAACAACTGGATCGTACTTTCAATCGCGATCTTCGCTGTCATCGCGGGGATAAAAGCGTATATCTCTTCCGAGAACGGGAAAAGAAAATGGGACGCTCTCCTTTTCCACGTCCCTCTTGTCGGAGATATAATAAAAAAATCTTCCGTAGCGCAATTTACCAGAACCCTCGGCACCCTTTTGCAAAGCGGAGTTCCGATAGTCGAAGCGCTCGAAATAGTGAAACTGACACTCTCCAATACCGTCATATCCGATGCGGTTGGCAAAACGATCCAGGACGTCAAGGAAGGGAGAAGGATATCAAAAAGATTGAAAGATACAGGAGTATTCCCTACTCTTGCGGTTCATATGACGCTGGTCGGTGAAGAGACCGGCACCCTTGACGAAATGATGCTCAGAATGGCGCACATTTACGACGGGGAGGTGGAGACAAGCGTTAAAAGGGCTCTGACCCTATTTGAACCCGCAATGATCCTTGTGATGGGCCTAGGCGTCGCGTTTATCGTTGTCTCCATGCTTACCGCAATCGTATCGATAAACGACCTCCCGTTTTAAAAAGCTCTCAGCACGGGATAAAGAAAAACCGCAAATTGTTCGATGTGAAAAAAATTTTTCGTTTTCGCCCGGCGAAGAGCGAAAACAAAGGAACAGCTTCCAGATGAGTATTGATCCGGCAGGTTTGAAACCTGTGGTCTACCTGCTCTCTTTCGGCTTTAAGGCTTTCTCCTTTTCATCCTTTTCCTTTTTCAGCCTCTCCCGTTTCGATATCTGCATGTCCCACTTCTCTTCAGGCGTCGGATCGCGGTACAACTGCGGGCCCATGACCATCCCCTTTACCGGGTTTTCCTTTGTCATGGCGTAATAGGAAATAATCGTCAGGATTATTCCAATTACAATAAAACCAGGGGAAAACATGCTACCTTCCTTATCGTGAAGATTCTTGAAAGTCTGCTTGTCGATATTCGACATCAGGTTTATCTTGTGATCCTTGTCAAAATCCTTCAACACAATCCCGCATTCAGTGCAAACGGATGCGCCGTCATTCAGATTTGCTCCGCAATCAGGACATTCCATTCGATATCTCCTTGCATAAAAAAAAATAAATTCCCGTTCCGTCCCTAAAAAACGGACCTCTCCCAGACATGATAACTATTTACGCCCCTTTTCGCCACGGTTCTTTTATATTCTGAAAAAGAGCACGAAAATCAGCCAGATGCCATCGGTTAAAAGGTAGTCTGTAATTCGCCCGCAATTTCCCCCTTTCAAAAGACGCCGACACAAGTTATTATCTGTTCCCTGAAACGCAAACCATTCGGTTGAATAAAAAGACCGAAATAAACCCGTAGGAGCCGTATTGAAAATCCTGTTATTGAACCCGCCGTTCAAGGAAGAGCACGGCAGATTTAGCCGGGAGCAGAGATCCCCCGCTATAACCAAAGGTGGAACTTTCTACTACCCGATGTGGCTCTCGTATGCCACCGGCGTGCTTGAGAAAGCCGGATTTGAAGTGAAACTTGTCGATGCGCCCGCTTCCAGAGCCTCGTTTGAGGATGTAGCCGAGATCGCAAAAACCTTTGCGCCCCAACTTCTTGTAATAGACACATCAACCCCCAGCATAAATGCCGACGTCAAGAGCGCAGAGTCCCTCAAGGAACTTACGGGGGCCTTCACTGTACTTGTGGGGACACATCCTACCGCGCTCCCTGAAAACGCCCTCTCGCTATCCGGGAAGCTGGACGCAGTCGCAAGGAAAGAGTACGAAGAAACTTTGAAGGATCTTGCCGAAAGGATTAAATCCTCCAACGGGAAAATTTCCGCCGAAGAACTTGCCAAGATCGATGGATTGACTTTCAGGCACAACGGCAAAATAACCCAAAATCCCGACAGAAAATATATTGAGGATCTCGACAGCATTCCGTTCCTCTCCGAGGTCTACAAAAAACACCTCAACATCGAGGACTACTTTTATACCATCTGCCAATATCCGCAGGTCGCCATCTTTACGGGGAGGGGATGTCCTTTTCAATGTGTATACTGCGTTTACCCCCAGGTCATGCACGGACACAAGTACAGAAAACGGTCAATC
>JAOUMJ010000040.1 GCA_029881495.1 Nitrospinota bacterium
GAAAAAGGGCTTCGGTTTGCTATACGTGAAGGCGGTCACACCGTCGGCGCGGGTGTCATTTCCGAGGTATTGGAGTAAAAATGGCAACTGTTCAGGGACAAAAAATACGAATTCGGCTCAAGGCATACGACAGCCGGGTGCTGGACAACTCCGTTAAGGAGATTGTGAACACGGCACGAAACACCGGTGCAAGAGTGATAGGGCCGATTCCGCTGCCCACAAGGATCAACAAGTGGACAGTTCTACGTTCGCCGCATGTGGACAAGAAATCCCGCGAACAGTTTGAAGTAAGAACGCATAAAAGGATACTCGACATCATGGACCCGACATCGGCAACGGTTGATGCTCTTATGGAGCTGGATCTGTCATCGGGCGTTGATATCGAGATAAAGCTGTAGGGTTGTCATGATTGGTTTATTAGGCAGAAAAGTCGGAATGACGCAGGTCTTCAGTGAAAAAGGGGACTGCATTCCAGTAACGGTTCTCCAGATGGGGGAATGTCGAACGGTTGAAGTAAAGACCGTCGATAAACATGGATACAACGCGATCCAGCTCGGATTCGACGAGATCAGGAAAAAGGACAAAAAGAAGGTTCAAAAGCCGATCATGGGGCATTTCAAGAAGGCTGATCTCAAGCCTATGAAAATTCTCAGGGAGTTTCGACTGGATGACGTGGAAGGTTTTAACCCAGGCAAGAAAGTTACTGTAGATATTTTCGAGGATGGTGAAAAGGTCATCGTCGGAAGCGTTTCCAAAGGGCGCGGATTTGCTGGCGTATTTAAAAGGCACGGGTTCGGTGGCCAATCGGCAACAAGGGGAACGCACGAACAGTTCCGCCATGGCGGTTCGATAGGAAACCATACTGAGCCTGCGCGTGTAGTCAAGGGGCGAAAAATGGCAGGCCACATGGGGAACAAGAGAGTGACTATGCTGAACCAGAGAATATTCAAGGTTTTAAAGGAAGAGAATGTAATACTCCTCGTAGGAGGGGTTCCCGGACCAAACGGCGGGGTTGTTGAAATCATTAAAAGCAATCGACATGCAGCGAAGAAGAATTAAAAAATGCCAAAACTTGATGTAATTGATAAATCGAAAAAGGTCGTAAAGAGCATAGACCTGTCAGACGCCGTTTTTGCGGCTGAGATAAAGGAGCCTCTTGTTCATCAGGTTGTTGTTGCCCAGCTGGCAGGCGCCAGGGCAGGGACGCATTCAACCAAGACTCGCGATGAAGTTCGCGGCGGCGGCAAGAAGCCGTGGAGGCAGAAGGGCACCGGTAACGCAAGAGCAGGCTCCAGGCGAAGCCCGCTTTGGCGCGGTGGCGCGATTATCTTCGGGCCGAAACCGCGTGACTATTCCAAGGATGTAAACAAGAAGATGAAACGCTCGGCCATCAACTCAGCGCTTTCAAACCTTGTCGCTGAAAAACGGCTGTTGGTTGTCGATTCCCTTGCCATGGAAAGCATAAAAACAAAAGAAGCCGCTGGCTATCTGAAGAAAATTGACGGCAGGTCGCCGTGTCTGGTTATTCACGGAGATGGATGTGAGAATTTCACCAGGTCTGTTGCGAATATGCCGGATGTAAAGACGATATACACCGCAGGGCTTAACGTATATGATCTTTTATGCGCCGAAGTGGTCATTTGCACCAGTGACGCTATAAAAACAATTGAAGAGAGGCTTTCGAAATGAACGGCTCCGAATATTTCAACATAATCAAAAAACCGCTTTTAACCGAGAAAGCCACGGATTTGCGCGACTTTAACAACAAGATAGCTTTTGAAGTGGATCCAAGGGCAAACAAGGCGATGATTACAGAAGCGATTGAGAAGATCTTCAACGTTAAGGTCGAAAAGGTAAATATAATCAACACGGCATCCAAACCAAAAAGGCTTGGAAGGTACGCCGGTGTTCGAGGCGGATTTAAAAAAGCGATAGTCTCCCTTAAAGAAGGGAAGAAGATCGACATATTTGAGAGGGTAATCTAATGGCAGGATTTGTAATTACCAAACCTACGTCGCCGGGACGACGCCATCAGAAGATGAATTCAAGGGTAGACCTTGACGCAAAAAAACCTGAGAAGAAACTTACCTCCGGTAAAAAGAGAATTGACGGCAGAAACCATGCCGGCCGCATTACAATGCGTTTCAGGGGTGGCGGACACAAACGTAAATATCGCCTGATTGATTTCAAGCGAAATAAGGATGGAATACCGGCGGTAGTGGAAGCTATTGAGTATGACCCAAACAGATCGTCACGCATAGCACTGGTGCTTTATGCAGACGGCGAGAGGCGATATATTATTGCGCCCGACCTGCTCAATGCCGGCGATAAGGTATCCTCTGGCGAAAACGCGGAGATCAGGCCAGGTTGCACCATCCCGTTGGCGAAAATACCGGTAGGTACATTTGTACACGCGATCGAGCTTAGGCCCGGAAAGGGAGCACAGCTTGTACGGAGCGCGGGCGGTTCGGCACAGCTTCTTGGAAAAGAGGGTGACAAGGCGATCATTAAGCTTACCTCCGGCGAGGTAAGGCTTATTCCTCTTGCATGCAGGGCGACGATCGGCGTAGTCGGTAATCAGAACCATAACAACGAGAAGATCGGCAAGGCCGGAAAAAATCGATGGCTTGGAAATAAACCGCACAACAGAGGGGTAACAATGAACCCTGTAGACCATCCGCACGGCGGTGGTGAAGGAAGAACATCCGGCGGACGTCACCCATGTACGCCATGGGGAATCCCTACTAAAGGCTATAAGACAAGGAAGAAGAGAAATCCTTCCAGCAAGATGATAATCAAGAGGAGGAAGAAATAATGTCACGCTCCTTGAAAAAAGGTCCGTTTATCGACAAGAAACTTGAAGAGAAGATCACTAAAGCCGCGCAGTCTCAGAATAAAAAGGTCATAAAGACCTGGTCGAGACGAAGCACGATCACTCCTGACTTTGTAGGTCAGACCTTGGCAATTCATAATGGGCGAAAATTCCTTCCAATTTTCATGACTGAGAATATGGTCGGTCACAAGCTTGGGGAGTTTGCACCTACAAGGACATTCAGGACACATCCTGTAAAGAAATAGTCTCAGGTCAGGAGATATCCTCTCCTGGCCTCTTTTTTTCTCATCTTTCCTGAATCTGCGCTCAACTTTTCGCTTGTTTAGAATTACCAATATTGTAGCAGACCTCCAAGTAATCAAGGGGCCGCTTAAGAGATATAAAATATTCTAGCTAGAACATTGATAATACATGCGTTAACGCTCCTTACTTTGGCATGTTCGTTGCTTATTCACCTTGTAGGAGAATTTATGCAGGCAATAAAAAAACGGGACAACCTGATTTATCTAGTCAAGGAGAGTGAGAGGCGTATTCCTCGAAAAGGGGTCGGAATAGCTCTCCTGCTGCTCATTTTGGGATTCGGTTACCTGTTATCGGTAAATTTGAAGTATGACGCAGAGGCGGCGAGGGAAAAGCGGCATGCATCTCAAAACAGTTCCGATGAAAATTTTCCAGTTATCAAATCTCACAGTACAGATGATGAAAGAGGGATTACGAGGAATTCTCCCGAACATTCGGATAAAAGTATCTTTTTTACAAAAAGCTCGAAATCTGCAAGCACCAGCGCTGTTTTAAAATTGTGGGGTTACGGAATTCCACTCGATAAGAGCGAAAGATTCACATTTTCTAGAATTGCCGGTGAGAGAGGATTGAAATGCCAGCTAGTGAACATGAAATTGGAAAGAATACTGAAGCTTGGCTATCCGACGATTTTTGAAGTGAAAGATGGGAAGAAACAGGGATATGTTGCTGTAGTAGGCGTTTGGGGGAAAAAAATGTATACCGATGCCACTACAGGGAGATGGGTAGAGAAAGACTGGCTTATCAAATACTGGAGTGGCAATGCGTATATCTTCTGGAAAGATATTCGGGAAATAAAAAATAATTTAAAAAGGGGTGATAAAGGGGGAGATGTAAGCTGGTTGCAGGAAGCTCTCAGTGAAATCGGGTATTCAGGGAGAGGAGTGACTTCGTATTTCGGAAAAGATACGGAAAAATCCCTCATCCTCTTCCAGTCGGCAAATCTCCTGGATGGGACCGGTGAATTGGATGATCCTACAAAAATGATCCTGTATAAGCTCACGGGAAACCATGAAACGCCAGCAATGGTAATCCCGGCGAATTGAGTAAAAATCTGGCAGACATGGAACGCAAGGCGAATTAACAGGAAATTCCGCCGTTCTGTTAGAATCATCCTATGAATCCTGGATTTTCACTATCAGGCCCCCTGTTAGCGATAGTTATCCTTTCTTTGATATTTCTCCCCGATATCTTTTCAACGTGCCGGTTCGGAGCGCGTCCATGGAATACGGCATTCGCTGTTGAGGGGAAAACTTCGGAAGCAAATATAAACCTTGAAGGGATTGTTTATCACTCTGATAAAGAAAAGCGATCGGCTACTATCAGGCTGGCAGGGGAGAAAGATGCCAGGGTGTACAGGATTGGCGACGATTTAAGAAAATACAAGTTGTTACGAATTGAAGAGTCGAGTGTGACGCTTTATGATGGGGATCAGCTGAGAATTTTACGAATTGAACCGGTTGTCATAGATATTTCCGGCAACTAGGTCCTGCGCAGGGAGTTAGCTCTCTTTGCCGGTCAGTTTGTCCTTGATCCCCTCAAGAAGCCGATCTATCCCTTCACCAGATTTTGCGGAAACAGCCAATGCGTCATACCGTTTGCACTGCGCCAGAACTTCTTCGCTGTCCATTCTATCCGCTTTGTTGAATACGGTCAGTGACGGAATTTCAACAAGCCCGATATCATGAAGGATCTTTTTGCTCGTTTCAATGTGATCGCTAAAGTTGGGATTTGAAACATCGACCAGGTTGATTATCAGATCGGATTCGGACAGTTCCTCAAGTGTGGCACGAAATACGCCGACTATCGATTCGGGCATGTTGCGAATCAGGCCGACTGTATCGCCGATTACCGCGGCAGGTTCCCCGTCGGGGAGGCGCAGTTTTCTTACCGACGGATCAAGCGTTGCGAACAGAAGGTCTTCCGTGTAGAGAGTGCTTCCGGTCAAGCGGTTGACCAGTGTCGATTTCCCGGCATTCGTATAGCCGATAACTGAAACAATTTTTGCTCCTGCGGATACCCTCGATTTTCTCAGCAGTTCTCTTCGCCCTTTTAATACGTTCAGTTCCTTCTCAAGACGGGCGATCCTGGTTTGAAGATGTCGTCGTAATACTTCAGCGGTTGTCTGTCCCGGACCACGAAGCCCGATACCGCCTCGTATTCGGGAGAGAGCGCTCTCCTTGGCGCCGAGCCTAGGGAGGAGGTAACGCATTTTGGCAAGCGATACGCGAACCTTTCCGTCTCTGCTTTGTGCTCTCTTCTCGAAAATCCCGAGGATAAGCTGAGATCTATCCATGACTTCAATGTCAGTGAAATCCGCTATAGATTTTAGCTGGGATGCGGTGAGCTCCGTATCGAAAATGACAAGATCGATCCCATGCGCAAGGGCGTTTATCATGAACTCTTCCAGTTTCCCTTTGCCCATGAGGTATTTCGGATCTATCTGGTCTCTTCTCTGCGTTATCCGGTCTGCAACTGCTATCCCGGCTGTTCTCGCGAGTTCCGCCAGTTCATCCAGTGAAAAATCCATGCTCTCCTGGCTGGAATTCGAGACGTGGATGAGCATCGCCTTCTGCCCAGTCTTGACGGCGTAGGGAGCGGCGACCGTTTCTAGATCGGTCTCTATTTGGCTGATAAGACCCTGAAAAAGGGAGTCTGTTTCCTCAAAGGATGACGGGCCATGTATGGTGTGAGGTTCCTTTTCACCGGGATTCAGATGTGCGAGGTAGGTTTGGCCAGGTGAGCCGTCATGAAGAATGTTCGCAACAACGACCATATCCAATCTTAGAAGTGCCAGGTCGTTGAGATCGTCTCTTGTTACCCCTTCGTCTTTCAGATGGGTATGGATAAGCCTTAAACCTGAAAGCCGTTTCTGACCGGTTCGTTTAACATCAATTTCAGGGATGACTATCTGTCTGTCGTTGCCGATTATTACATGCGTGATTTTCCCTTTTCTGTTTACGAGAATTCCCACCTGCCTGTTCAGCTCTTTTGATATTTTGGTGATATACAGGAGGAGCTCATTCGTAATCAGTTTTCCAGCGGGGATCTTTCTGCCGTAAAGACGTTCGAGTCCCTTGCGGGACGCCGCCCTTAAACCGCCAGTATTCCCGTATAGTGTGTGAGCTATTGTTTTTTCTTATCCAGCGGTTTTGTTGTTGCTTCCAGTCTCCAGCCTGTGCCGAGGCTCCAGAAGGATTCCAGTTGCCATTCGAATCGTCTGGTAAAGGCGATATAAGCGGCGGCAACTTCCTCAATATCTGCCGGTCCTATCAGGACAAATGGAGCATCGGTTTTCTGTTCCGGTATGTGCGCGAGAGAAATATTTCCGGCCTTGCCGTTGGAATCGGTATTTATCATTACTATCCCGTCATATCTCTTCATAAGAAGTTCCTTCTGGATAATATCTTCCGTGATTTTGGCATCGTCGATATAGGTATGTATGAAGGTCGATCCGGATAGGTCGAGGTGGCCAAGCTGTAATTGGCGCACTTCCGGGTAGATTATTGACTCCTTTGTCCCTGCAATCACTTCGATGATCTTTCCTTCTCTGTCGACAAGGACGCCTGCTTGTCTCTTTAGCGATTTGGTCAGGCTTGTTAAAACCGAAACGATTTCGGCGGTCGCCGGTATTCCAGGGGGCAACTTGAATTCGTACAGATCTTCAAGTTTTTTGATTTGACCATCATCAAGGTCCCCAGTGTCCCCGGTTATTTTTTTGACAAATTCGGGCTCTTCGAGTTTCCATACGATAGATTGATAGTATTTTTCATTCTCTTCAAAATTACGAGGACCAGATACTGAAACCGGTGATTCCTTGTCGCTGGTAAGATGCGCCATAAATAGTTTTCCGGGGGTGCCGTCTGGAAACTGTTCTACAACAATGACCGCGTCAAGTCTGAGAAAGTTAAGGTCCACAAGGTCATTTGTGGTTATGCCTTCCCCCACGGCGCCCGTACGTATCAGGCGATACCCTGAGAGTTGCAGATTGCCGACCCTCTTCAAAGGTATTTCCGGTATCAGGATCCGTTTTTCATCCCCTGCAATAAGGTGGGTAATGTTGTTCTCCCTGTCAATCAATACGCCGAGGCGTATACTCAGCTGGTGCGATAACCTTGTCATGAGACGCAAGGTTTCATCAGTAACCGGTATTTTTCGGGATACCCCTTCCATCATTCTTTTATGCAGTATCGAGTATCTCTTTTCGAGTTCGCTTCCTGTCAGCGGGCCGATCGTTATCAACGGGGTAAAGTTTTTCAGGCTGAAATGCGAAAGGTAAAGTTTGTCAGCTTCTTCGTCTGGCGAGATATGTATGGTTATAAGCGCGTCCAGTCTTTTTTCAAGAAGGGCGCTCAGGCTTTTATCGTCGACCCCTTTGCCGTCGAACTGGGTTTTTATCAGGCGATAGCCCGAGAGACCCATGTCGCCAACTTTTATGTCGGGGATATCAGGTATCGGAAACCCATTTTCATCTCCAAGCATGATGTCGGTAATGTTTCCGTTTCTGTCCACCAGGTACCCGACCTCTTTCTTATATTTTTTGGATATTTCGGAAAGTATGAACGCCGTTTGGGGGAGGAAAGGTTTTCCTGCGGGGACATTGGAAAGCTGTATGCTCTCCAACTTTTCTTTCTCTGCGTTGCCTATCCCCTGGAGCGAGCCGTGTATCGCAACCTTATTTTCCTTCTTTGGCTTGGCAAGAGGGTAGATGGAGCGGTAAATGCCATCTATTTCGCTGAATGTCTTTTTGTGCAAAAGCACATATTTTGTTTTGTCTTTGGGATCCGGATACGCGAATGAAACGTTTGCCGTACCACCTTCGGCAAGCGGCCTGACAGAGGCAAAAACATCAAGCCCAAGGAAAGAGAATTTCTCTATGTACTCCTTTGTCAATCCGCCGGAGCCGATGTTGGTCTGAATAAACCTGTAGCCTGCTAGAGGTTTTTCGCCGGTCGGTCTGGAAGGTATCCATGGGGGAAGTATCCCGGACGCAGTGCCGACGGCGACGTGTGTCACAGTCCCATCGCTGGTGATAAATATCCCGGTTTCCCTGTTTATCTTCTTTGCGATATTGATCAAATGTACAGCCGTGTTTTCGTTAACGACCATCCCGGACGGAACCTTGGCGGCGTAAAGCTGTTCGAGTTTCTGAATTATCTCTATATCAACCCCTTCAGTATTGCCGTATATCGTCCTGTCCTGGGGCCGCCATTCGTAAAGACTGCGCAGGTTCCTGATATGCAGAGGGCTGATCTTTCTCAGGTCGCCGTGGATCTCGGGCGTGGACGGATATTGGTTCAGCAGGATGCTGACCATGGACGACCCTATTGAAGTTCCCATTGATTCTATAGAGGTCATCCGTGAAGATTCCGTGGAAGCATGTTGTGCAGCGACGGCGTATGATCCGTTTGTGCTTACCGAGCTTGAGTAGTTTATCCCGTGGGATCGAACATCCCGGAGGTTGAACGATACCGAAATAGAGTTGAGGTAGCCGGTAACGCTTCCGGTATGCGAATCGTAGGATATTGGCGAGATGCTATAGCCTGTAATGGTTCCGGAGATCACGCAATCGGCCATCTGCTGCGGAACGACCTTCAGTCGCCCGTCCTGGTTTAATTTTTGAATAATGCCACGGGTTATTGGCGCTTCAATGTTGGGTTCGAATGTATCGTTTTCAAAGACGTCAACCGCAACGGTTCGGATCTCCTCGGGGAGGCCGGTTGCTTGGCCGACCATTCTGTACCCGCAACTGTGGGCAGAGAGCGGTGTCACAAGGGATAGCAGGAATATGATTTGGATTCTTTTAAAGTTCAACTCTTATGAATCTCCAGCTGTGCAGGCGAGGTGGGGGAGTTTTCCCCTATTTCCGATCGGCTCCGTGCAAAATTCAAAAATTTCATCCGGTTATAATAACAGAAATGCCAATTTAACAGTGACTTTACCGCTTGTATCCACTATTCTTTTCCGATGCAGGAATTAAGGGAGTTTTCCACAATTCAGGTCATTGCCGTTATGGCTTTGCCGCTGGTGTTGGCCATAGTTTTGCACGAGATAGCGCATGGCTATATGGCTTTTTTAAAAGGGGACAACACGGCGAAACTAATGGGACGGCTGACGCTCAATCCCGTCAGGCACATTGACCCTTTCGGCACGGTTTTAATGCCTTTGCTGTTCTTTTATTCGACAGGGATGCTCTTCGCTTTCGCAAAACCTGTTCCGGTAAATTTCATGAACCTCCACAGACCGAAGGAGGATATGGTATGGGTCGCCGCGGCTGGTCCTTTAATCAATTTTATTCTCGCCGTCCTCAGCGCGTTGGCGCTCAAGGTTATCGGGATATTTTCCTCGAATGTGAACCTCTACATCGAATTCATAAACCAGAGGCTGATGCCGCCTGAATATTCGCCGATCATTTTTCCTCTTGTCGGGATGTTCTACTTTTCGGTGATACTGAATGTGGTTCTGGCTGTAATCAATCTTATTCCTATCCCACCGGCATACGGAGGGAGGATCGTTGTCGGTTTGCTCCCGCAAAGGGAGTCGGATATCTACGCCGGCATCGAGAGCGTCGGCCTTATACTTATCATTGCCGTGCTCATGTTCAATCCGTTCGGGATCACGCATGGTGTGATTTGGCCCATTATAGAAACAATTGTAGGACTGCTCATATGAAGAAAAGAGTATTAAGCGGAATGCAGTCGTCCGGGAAACTCCATCTTGGGAACCTTCTCGGCGCGCTGGAGAACTGGGTCTCAATGCAGGAGGAGTATGACTGCTTTTATTTCGTTGCCGACTGGCATTCGTTAAGCTCCAACTATGAAGACACGAAGGAACTGCAGGGGAACCTTGTCGACATGGGCATCAACTGGCTGGCGGCTGGGTTGAATCCCGAAAAGTCCACGCTTTTCATTCAGTCGTTAATCCCCCAGCACGCGGTGCTTTATGTGCTCCTCGGGATGATAACTCCGATCCCGTGGCTTGAGAGGGTACCTTCATACAAGGAGAAGATGGAGAACGTGAAGGACAGGAACCTGCATACTCACGGATTCCTCGGCTATCCCGTTCTGCAGGCGGCGGATATTATTCTCTACATGGCCGATTTCGTCCCAGTGGGGATAGACCAAGTTCCGCATCTTGAGCTAACCCGGGAGATAGTGCGCCATTTCCATGAGCTTTACAAAACGAAGGTATTCGTGGAGCCTCAGCCGAAGATGGCTGAAGTAAAGAAACTGCCGGGGCTCGACGGAAGGAAGATGAGCAAAAGCTACGGCAACGCGATCTTCCTGTCCGATACACCGCAGGAGCGGGCGAAAAAGGTCTCGATGATAGTGACAGACCCGGCAAGAGTAAGGCGGGACGATAAGGGGAACCCCGAAGTATGCAATGTCTTCAGTTTCCACAAGGTCTTCACGAAGAGCGCCAGAGTGAGTGAGATAGACGGCGATTGCAGATCGGCGAAGATAGGATGCGTAGACTGCAAAAAGGAACTCGCCTCGAATCTGGCGAATTACATGGCGCCGTTCGATGAAAGGCGGAAGGAGTACGAAGGGAAACGGCGGGACGTGCTGGATATCCTGCATGAAGGGACGCTTAAGGCGCGAGTAGTGGCGGCGGACACGCTTGCCAGAGCGGAAGAGGCGGTGGGGATAGCAATACCTAAATCCTGATCCATCCATTGCTCCATGCCGATCACGAAAGGATGGCTTTCAGCGCACTCTCCTGAATCTCTCTACACAGCTTTTCGTTTTTTACGGTAACCGATACCGAACAGCCTCCCATCCAGCATCGTGCTTATCCTGTAGATCGAGTAGAGTAGAAAAACCATATGCGCTCCACCTGCCGCCACGATGGGAGGTATTTTTCCGCCGTGACCCATCGATACGCCCATTGAAAAGAAGAACCAGAAGGTGAATCCAAGAGCGATGCCTATCGTTACCCCTACAAGCGCACCAGATGTTTTTCCGGTCTTTATCGAAAAGGGGATAGATATGAACGCCATAACAAGGCATATCAGGGGGAATGTGATCTTTATATACATGTCTACGGAGTAGCGCGTATGGTCATACCCCGCGCGCTTTATCTTTTTTACATATTGCCGCATCTCCTGGAAATTCATCTCCTGCGGAAGTTTCTCGGCTTCCTTGAGTTCTTCCATTTTTACCGAAGGAGGGTAGGTCTTTGCTTTGAATATTTCCTCGGTATAATTTCCGCCAGGATCAAATTTTCTTTCATACCCATCCCGGAAAAGCCAGTTTCCCTCCTTTATCTCGGCGGTTTTGGCCTTCACGATCGTGCCGAAGTAGGTCTTGTCCGGGGCAAATTCCATTACCATCACGTCAAACAGCTTTTCAGTTTTAATATCGAGGAAATTGATGTTCCATATTTTCCCATCCTCGGATTTGATCCATAACTTATCCTGCTTTATTGTCCCTTTTTCCGTGTGCCTCTTTATCTGATGTTTGAAAATGTGTCTCGCTGTTTTCCATGAGTTCGGAAGAAGCATTTCCCCGTTAACGAATACAAGAATGGATATAAGGAATGACGCGATAAGCACCGATGCGGTGATCCTCCATACCGAAAGGCCGGCAGAGAAGAGGATTATAACCTCCCTTGTCCTTGAAATTAGCGAGAAGGTGAGTATGCTCCCGATCAGTACGGCGAGCGGCGTCATGTTGAATACCGCTTCGGGGATCCTCAGCAGAAAGTATTGGCCGATAAGTTTTGCGGGAGCTTTGTGCGCTACGAAGTCGTCGATGAGATCGAAAAAGGTGATAACCATGAAAAGGGTAACAAGCGTCAGGAATGTGTAAATGAACATCCTGATGAATATTGAGAGTATGAAGCGGTCTATGATTTTCATTGCGGCTACTCTATTGGTATTGTCGCCTTTGCGATGGCGCCTTTGCCCCCTGCGTTGTTTTCAAGCGTCAGTTTTCCTTCATGGTCGCGGATTATCTTCAGCGAGATGACAAGACCGAGGCCGGTCCCCTCCTTTTTGGAGGTATTGAACGGTGTAAACAGATTTTTCAGTATTTCAGCCGGTATCCCCGGCCCTTCGTCTATTACCATGACGTCCATCATACTCCTCTTTTTCCCCCCTTGCGTTGCCGTGAGCGGAGCCAGAGATGTTCTGGTTTTCAAGGTTATCCTCCCCCCTTTTGGCGACATTTCGATGCTGTTCTTCGCCAGATTGAGGAATACCTGCTTGAGCCTGTCGGGATCCCCCTTTATCTCGGGGAGGCTCGGGTCGTAGTCCCTGATAATCGCCAGGTTCCTCTGAGAGAATTGCGCCTCCAGCAGTTTGATGGTTTCATCGAGTACGCGGTGTATATTCGTTTCCATCCTTCTCGGTTTCTTATCCGAACCGAGGACGAGGAGCTCGTTCACAAGAAGGTTTATCCTGTCGGTTTCATTGATTATCAGCTCGCTGTATTCCGAAAGGTCGCTGTGGCTTCGCCCTATAAGCTGGGCGGCTCCCCTTATGCCGCCAAGCGGATTCTTTATCTCGTGCGCCAGACCGGCGGCCATAAGGGAGAGGATCCCTATCTTGCTCTCCTTCTCAACCTCCGCGTTCAGCTCGCTCTTCCCGGCTACCGTGCGTATTATGAATATCGCCCCCACGCTCCCTTCGCCGTAATCAATGGAGTTTATTGCCACCTCGGCGGGGATGCCTTTCCTCTCGGTAAATTCCAGAATGTAGTCGTAGTTTGTATATGTGACCCCTTTATTGAAAAAATCCTCAAGCCTTCGCGTGATCTCCGGGTTCGATTTGAAAATTTCCCCCGCTTCCGGCATGTTGGAAAGAGCCACACCATCTTTTGCTGAGAGGTTCCCGGTTCCGAGGATCGCCTCAAAGGCGGGATTGGCGAACATGAGCCGGAGCCCCGGCGCAAATATGGCGACTCCGTCCGGGTAGGAGAGGAGAATTTTTTCCGCATTCATCGGGACATTATAAACGCACCGCACAGGTAATCGCGATACGGAGATTGCGAGGGGAACTGCGCGCCGGTTTTCAGTCTATTTTCGTCTTTCGCCGGATTTGTAGAGATGGTTGGCGTCGACCGCAGTCGTTTTTTCCTTTCCCTGCGCGTAAATGTATAAGGAGGGGGCAAACGGGCAGTCTGCCGGTTTTATCGTGGCTGGAAATTGAAAAAGAGTTGGAGTGACGCTCAGGTTTATGTGATATAAGAGCGTGATGTTCAAACCGATAAGAAGGCTTTATGACTGGGTTCTCCACTGGGCGAACACCCCATACGGGCTCCCCGCGCTCTGCATTCTCGCCTTCGCGGAGTCGTCTTTCTTCCCGATACCCCCCGACCCGCTTCTCATGGCGCTAGCGATAGGGATCCCGGCGATGGGGATACGATACGGCCTCTACTGCACACTCTATTCAGTGCTGGGCGGGGTGCTGGGATACGGCATCGGGATGTTTCTGATGGAGTCGGTCGGGTTCCGCATACTCGAATTCTACGGCGTGATGGACAAGTATGAGGTCATCAAGGAGCTTTACCAGAAGTACGACGCGTGGGCGGTCGGCCTGGCTGGGCTTACGCCGCTTCCATACAAGGTATTCACCATCGCCGCCGGTGCGTTCGATATAAACTTCGTTGTTTTTGTATTAGCGTCGTTCGCGTCGAGGGGTTTGCGGTTCGTTGCCATTGGCGCGCTGATATGGAAATTCGGCAGCGGCATCCGCGATTTCATTGATAAATATTTCGAGTTGCTCACTGTCGCTTTCGCTGTTCTCCTCGTCGGCGGATTTTTACTCATAAAAGTCCTCCTGTAACTCCCTTTTTTGTCATTCCCGTGAAGACGGGAATCCAGTAAGCATGTACTCCCTTGGGAGAAGTAAGGAACACAGGGGAGGGTGATGGGATAGGGGAGAGCGTCTGCCGCTGGAGCTTGTTGTGGCTACATTCAGGCTTGCGCCTCACCCCGCCGAGCGGAATAACCTTTTGTCTTGCATATCCCAATTAATACTCTTTCCTCAATGCACAACTGAGTGTATTCCTTTTCCATGGTCGCCAAGAGAAACATCCTTCATGGGTGGTACACCTGTCATATGAACCGGGCATGATGGCAAATTTGTCGTTTCGGTATTAAATGTGGTAAAAGGATATGTTAGGGGTTGAAATATACATGCAGATTATTAATGACGCAGATGTCCATGTAATTTGCGTTGGACGCATTGGGATGGGAATATACCGCTCGGCATATTAACGAAATGGGGATGGGTTGCATGGGTGCTTTTATATTTCGCGCTGCGTTGCTTCTCTTGGTGTGTATCCTTTTGCCTTCGTCTTCGACCCTTGCGGCCAATAAAGGTGTGCCAGTATTCCAAATCGTTACGGAGGATCTCCCCCCCTACAGCTACAATGAGAACGGGAAGGTTGTCGGCCTTTGCGCAGAAATCGTGCGGGAGATGCTGGCGCGTCTCGACCATCCCGACACCATAAAGATATACTCATGGTCCCGTGCCTACAATCTGACATTGAATAACAGCGAGTATGCCATTTTCTCTGCCATCAGGCTTGAAACAAGGGAAAAGCTTTTCAAGTGGGTAGGGCCGCTGGTAACCGATAGAAGCGTTTTCATAATGCGCAAAGGTGGCAGCATCAGCGTCAAGACATATGATGATGCGAAAAAAGTGAGAGCCATCGGCACCTACAAGGACGATTTTGCGGAAATGCATCTCAAGGAAAAAGGCTTCACCAATCTTGAGAGTGTTGTGGATGACAGACTGAACCTGAAAAAGCTAATTGCGGGAAGAATTGATCTGTGGTTCCAGTCCGAACTGGCAAGCGCCCATATCGCCCGCATGGAAGGGATGGATCACTTGGTGCAAATTGGCCCCTCCCTGAGGGAAGACCCGATGTATCTTGCTTTCAACAAGGATACGCCTGATGCGGAAATCGAACGCTGGCAGAAGGCGCTGGACAGTATCAAGGCCGATGGCACTCATGCCCGCATGTTGAAAAAATACTCGCTTGCTGAACCATAAGCGCATCTTTACTTCCGTCTTGCTGGGGCTTTGTCTCACGCTGCTCCATATCCCTGCCTCTGCCGATCCCGCCGACGGCAACGAATTCCAGCTGATGACCGAAGACTTGCCGCCATACAGCTACCTTGAAAACGAAAAGCCGTCCGGCCTTGCGGTCGAACTGGTGCGCGCCATCTGCAGGCGGATCGGTCATCCTGACAACATAAAAATTCATTCATGGGCCATTGCCTACGACCTTGCACGTTCACAGGACAATAGGATACTCTTTTCCACCGCCCGAACTCCTGACAGGGAAAATGTTTTCAAATGGGTGGGGCCAATCGTCCACGATAGACTTTTTTTCTTCGCGCGATCCGATTCGAAGCTTTCCATCCGCTCTCTTGACGATGCACGGGCGGTCAGGAAGATAGGGACATACAAGGACGATGTCGCAGAAAAATTCCTCATCGGGAAGGGCTTTACCAACCTCGATAGCGTCATGGCTGCCCCGTTGAATGCCAGAAAGCTTGCCGCGGGGAGAATAGACCTATGGATTGAGAACTTCATAACGGGACACGAGTCGGCGCGGCGGGCCGGGCTTGCGGGGAAAATTGTTCCGATCTTCGAGGTGTCCTCTTCTGATCTCTATATTGCTTTCAGCCG
>JAOUMJ010000041.1 GCA_029881495.1 Nitrospinota bacterium
CGATGGCGCTGGTACCGGCTGTGCGGGAACGTACTATACAACGGATGGAAGTGGTCCTACCACAGCATCGACTGTCTACTCTTCAGCAATTTCAATATCCAGCAATGCTACATTGAAATTCTTCTCAGTGGATAACGCCGGAAATAGTGAGGTAGTAAAGGCAGAAACGTATACCATCACGCCAGTTAATACCGGCACGGGAACGGGAACTACGACTGACACCGGCACGGGAACGGGAACTACGACTGACACCGGCACGGGAACGGGAACTACGACTGACACCGGCACGGGAACGGGAACCGGCACTGCGACGGATACCACTGACCCCAAGGTCACTGCGACCGCTGAAGGTTGTTTCATAGCTACAGCCGCGTATGGAAGTTATCTCGACCCGCATGTCAAGACACTGCGCGATTTCCGCGACGGGATCCTCCTGGATAGCGAGACGGGAAGGGTGTTCGTAGACATCTATTACACATACTCACCATATTTTGCGGACATGATTGAGGATTCACCGGTTTTAAGGAGTGCCGCAAGACTTGGTCTTACACCGCTGGTTTTTGGCATAGAACATCCGCGTGAGGCAGGATTTATAACATTGTTGATTGCTATGTCGTTTGGATATGCCGGTTTGCGTAACGAAAGACGAAGAACAGTTCACGATACGTCTCTTTGATCCTTTTGATCCACAGGTAGGCATCTCCCCAATAAAAGGGGAGATGGCTACGTGGATTTCCGTTGACTTGCCCTCGAGACAAGTCCAAACGTAAGCGCCCCCGTAAAGTGGACAATTTATAAATAGAGTTTCGGCAGGTTTTCCAAGTATGTTGCTGGTGTTATTTCTCGAAAATAATATATTTTTCAAAACCAAAAATTGACATGGAATAATGCCTTCATTCTTTTTCCCGCGCACACTTCACACATGTAAAAAATGGGGTAAAAACGATATAATAAATTGATAAATAAGGCAATAAATAGTCGGGGTGGCAGGATTCGAACCTATCGCAGAACAAATTGTAGTGTATTGTTCTTCGATACTATTGACTATTACCAGAGTTCTAGCCATAACAGCCTTAGTTGAACACCGAGAGGGTGATACTCTTTTCGTCGCAGAGGTCGTAAACGCACGCTTTGCCGATGGCATACACAGTTCCACTGTATTTTAAACTCCTTGTCTTTGGGGTTACCGACCCTTCTGAGAGTACACAACTGTAGATTAAAGATCCTTGCAATAATTTCAGTTCGCATGTCGCTTCTCCGGTAGATGAACATTCTCGATATAAACTGCCACCAGTTCGGCAATCTACATCAAACAGTTTTGTCAGTTCCTCAGTAAGCGGATCAGTTGATACGGTTGGACTATCGCTAATGTAAAATGCAAACTTGTAAAGATTATCTACCAATCCTGATGCATCAGCCTGCCAGCTAACTTTAAATGCGTCACCTGTGGATATGCTTCTTTTATCGACACCGTTTGTATCTGTTATCGAGAGCTCGTTTAATGCCATTGAAGGATTTTCTACATTATGCGTTGGAGCCTCTTCACCGCATCCGACGGACAGAGCCATGACAGAAGCAAGCAGTAAAGCCAGATTTATTTTAAATATTTTCATTTCCCTTAACCTCCTTATTTTCTTACGTACAAAGTATGTGGTAATGCCAGAAATTTTGCCGACATTGCCGTATCGAACGCTTCTCTATTTCGGAGTATCCCCTTCGAGGTGCATGATCAACTGGTGAGGATAAATATACCAAAATATTTTAATATTTTCTATTTTTAATATTGCATTATTTTACTTTTTTTCCTTCGCCTCTTTTTTCTCCTTTTCTGTTTCCTTTTTTAACGCTTTATAGGTAAAACCTATCTCGTCACATATGTCCGATGTTGCCTTGTCCAGAGCTGATACCGCATCGTCATAGGCGGTAAGGAGTGAAAGGCATTTTTCAATATCATATTTCCTGTTCATCCCTTTCCTTAGGCGGTCAATGGCCGCATCGGAGGTATTGAGAATCCTTACAACATCGAATGTTTCAGGGACTCGGATTTTAACCACGGCTGTATCCGCCTCAATTGCGCGTTCCACGCGCCTTATGATCCTTTCACGGGCAGGCTTTGATGTGCGCTTCAGCATCGCATTGATGTCAATGCTTCCCGCTCCATTTACGCCGTTATTTTTATTTTGCTCCCTGCTGTTATTTTTGTTCTCATCGCTCATAAACCATCCTCCTTATTAAAATTAATTATCCATTTCATTCCGGGATACAGTACCGGCACGCAGACCAGCGCCGAGTATATGAACTTTGCGATAACGATAAGGATCGCGGACTCGAATAGCACCGACCTTAAATCGAAGAGGTGAAGATAGATGCTCTCAAGTGTTCCGTACTTCATAAATCCGAAATGCCTGGTCAAGATCGTTTTCATCATCTCCGGTTCAAGGATTATGTTGTACAGATACCCGTACAGGATTACTGTAAAGAGAATAGTTAAGAATGCTCCAGTCAGCGTACTTGATATTATGCTTTTGATTATCCGCCTCGTTATATTTCCAACGTAATATTGGGACATTGAGGCGATGACTATTCCGTCAAGCATTGTGTGGCTCAATGCAAGGACTATTACAAATCCCTTATCAAACGTTGTCGGCGTCTCATCGCCGAATACTGGAATGAGCCTGTCTATCACTCCTACCGCAAGAGGGGTAAATAAAATTCCTATCATGCCGTTTTTGATTGCCGAAGAAAAAGCCATGAGTGAAAGATCTATCCTCATGTTCCAGGTGAAGTAGTTGGGATCTATCACCTGGTCCTTTTCTACTATGTAGAACTGCTGGATCTCCGATATTGCATCAAGAAGGTTCTTCGGTTTTTTATACCCGCCTGAACTTAACAGCAAAAGCCCCCTCTGTGAGGAAGGCCCCGAAGTGGCCGCACCTCTGCTACCCATCAGAATGCCGCCAGATAGCGGATAAGGCCGCCAAGGTATGCAATTGCCGCAGATGAAAATACAAACACAAATGCGACTAGAAACTGGCGTAACCAGATTCCTGCCCAGAAGGCCGCTATGAGCAGGGAAGTTGCTATAAACTTCGCCCAGAAACCGTTCAATATGGCATTGAAAAAATCGCCCCAAAGGTAGCCGTAGTCAGATGCCAATGTGTACAGATACTCCTTCATCCCTTGCTCCTAAAAAACGTCATAGCTTCCTTCCTCTTCCTGCTGGTTCTGCGGAGTTACCTTCATGATTTTTTTCAGAACGCCACGCTTTATCGCTTCAAGCTCCGATACTGTTGCTGAAAAAGATGACGCTTCGAAAGGAACGTAATAGCCTTTCATCTCCCTTGTCTGTCCGTTGCCGTTGTTCATGGTCAGGATGAAGTGATTGCCGTAGTACCCCTCTCCGATAAGGCTTTCCGTTATAGCTCCGTCGGTCCGGAGCCTTTTTACTATCGAATGGAGAACATTCCTTTTTATAGATAGATCCCCTTTGCCAAGCAGGACGTTTGAATCTTCATAAACTTTTCCAAGTTCGTAAAGGCAGTCCCACAAAAGTTCGACCTGGACATATACAATGCCGTCCTTCATGCTGAATGCACGCCAGATCGATCCGTTAATCAGGATGTTGACATATGGCCTTAGTCCCTCGATTATCTTTTCCTTGTCGTACCAGGATAGATTGACCTCGCTTAGTTGAGCCCCCATGTTTGGAGTTTTTGCGGCATGGGAATCTTCGACTTTATCTTCAAATGTGGACATTGCCGCCGCAAGTTGAACAATCTCTTCTGTTGCAGGATCCTTGGGAATAATTACCGGCCTCTCCTCAATCGGTTTTTCAGTCGGCTGTGTCCCTTCATCTCCATCCACCTGAGAAAGGTTCTGGTCAAATGCTTCACTCCTGTATCCGGCAAGTTCCTTTTTGCGTGCTTCCTGGTCGGCTCTTCTAAAGTCTATCGAAAACTGTACCTTCGGAATACGTGGGGGATGGTGGACTTTTACTGCTTCTTCAATTTCCGCCTTGAACGAAAGTTTGTTGAACGCCTCGATCTTATTCAACGCCGCAACGCTTATCATGCAGTGGTCACCTAACGAATAAAGAGCGTCCCTGAATCTTGGTATCTTTCCGAGATCATGGCCAAGTGCTGCGATGATACCCTTAACCGCTGCCGGTCCTGATCCTGTTATACGGGTCATCTCGTCTGCTACGTTTATTGAATGTTGCAGAAGATTCGTTTTGGCAAGCATATCGAAAGTAGTTATTTCGAGTTTCGCTTCGAAATCATTCTTCATTGTGTCTACAACCGAAGAACAGTCCCCTTCATCATCGAGCATCGTCAAAATAACGACGATTACTTCGCCAGCATTTCCTTTCATGAATTTCTCGCTTGAAAGCTTTGCGTAGAATTCCGTAGTTATTGCATGTTTGAATTCGGGAGAGTAGTTGTCTCCATCTTCGCTTCGCCAGAGTTTGGCAAGGTCGTTGATCCTTACATGTTCGTTTGAATTCCATAGGACCGCAATGGTCCGCAGGGCAACTTCACGTTTTCGGCTTACCGATGAGGGCCGGATAAATGTGAAGATGGAAAAGAGAGTCAATCCGGCTCCCGCCGTAATAATGAATGCCCCGAATAGTTTTGAAAATCCGATTGTCATTCTTCCCCCTCCGATTCGAGACGGGTTTTCAGTTCGGGGAAAATTACATCGAGCCATAGTTCCGATACGTCCGCCGTGCGAAGCTTCCAGCGACCGCTGTATGTGAACATGTACGCAACCCTTGGATTTAGCTTGGTAATTTCGGATGCTTCAATAACCGGGATTTTGTCGTCCCGCGCGGAGACGCTTCCGCTTCCATCCAAAGATAAGAATGGCGACCAAACTGTCTTATCTCCGAAGTGATCCGCAATGTATGTCGCGGTATCAAGGTCCGGTACCCGCATGAAGATCCTTGTATTTGTGTTGTCCATAATCGACTTGCTGTAATCCTTGCCGATGGCTGCATAAAGCTGTGAAAGCGACTGGCAAAAGCCGTGGACCGATACGTTGGCAGATCCTGCTTTTGAGAACATTTCATCTATCCCTGGATAGATGAGGCTTTGCGCTTCGTCAAGGTAGATGCATAGGGAAGGGGAGAGCTTCTTGCCGGATGCGTATTTTCTCCCAACCATCGCCTGGATCATAGAGACCAGCACCTTCCCCGCAGTGTAGGCGGCACGCCGCATAAGCAGTGAGCCTGGTTGCACCACAAGAATTACCGGCTTGTTCTGTTCAAGACGTTCCACGAAACGGTTCATATCCGCCTTGCCGATGACGGCTCCGATGTTTCCTGTTGTAAGTTCCCGTAACGCGACCGCTAGGCTGTTGCTAATCTTGTTGAAATAATCCTTCTCGTTTTCAAGTATGCGGTCGATATCCTGGATAATGTCACGCGCCTGTTTTATAAGGTCAGGCGTGTCTATCACCTGCACCTGTGATTTGAGGTTTTCAAGGCCGTTGTGTGTGATGTACTTCTTTACTTCATCCAGGTTGAAGTCGGGATCCTCTCCTGAGTATTTAGAAAGGAGTACCAACGCCTGGACTATCGAAAGCGATAGGTCGTAGGCTACGTTGGAAAAGTAAGGCTCCCTACCTACCGTTACGCCGGAAACTATGTGGCCTGCAAGTTCTTCTGGGGTGGCGAAATATCGTAGCGGATCTATCCTTGCAGACAACTCCGGGAATATTGGTGTTACCAGCATAAGATCCTCTTCGCGCCCCTCTTCGAAAGCTACCTGGGCTATCTTTGAAAAGAGTTCTATGTCTCCTTTTGGGTCGAAAACAGCGACTGAATATCCTTTCCGTATATCCTGCTCGATCATGTTTTCCATTACCCTTGTTTTGCCTACGCCGGTCGTGCCGAATACCCACATATGCCGCTTGCGGTCCTCGTCGGGTAGGAGTACCGGAATTCTTTTCTTTGTCGGGTCGTCAAGCGAGTAACCCCTGCCAAGGATCGTTTTCCCTTCAATAGGTGTAAGTTCGATTGGAGGTTTCGGAGTGAATAATCCAAACATCAGTGACTATTTCCTGCAAGAACATTGGTTTCGACTTTCACGTTAATTCGTTCATTAAGGATCTTCGATACCTTATACAGCGCCTCTTTGGGGATACGTCTCTGTGTAGTGATGTTTGAAAATGCGCCGGCGATACGCCTAGTGCATTTTGGCCTTATGCCTGTAAATTTCTGGATAAGGAGTTCAACCAATGCAGGTGAGCGCCTGCTTAATTTGATTTCCAGACGTGTCATCCTGTGCTGATCGTATTCGGGCCTGATTCCCTTTACATAGAATGGAAGAGTACCGCCTATCAGGTAACCCCCTCTTTCACGTGGCGGCTGTTCATACTCTTCACAAAGAGCGGTTGTGACATCGCCGCAGGTTTCATTCCTTACTTCAACAAGCAGACCGTGGTTTTCGTCATGACCGCAGATGATTCCGTCAATGACCGAGTAGCGGATCCCTGCAAATAGAGAGAAGCGGTTTAAAGTAGAGCGTCTTTGAAGTCTCCCTTCGATAAGTTTTTGCATTTTAAGTAAGGTTGTTTTATTAATGTCGGAAAGACGTAACTCTCCCATGTTGCCATCTCCATGGCCTGTTCCCAATTTCGTTCCTTTAAGTTCTTCGAAATCCACAACCGCGTTGATGTTCGGTTCCATGTTGAATATCTCTGTAATTGCCAGATAAACTTCCCTTGTGACAGTGTCGTAAGGAAGTCCGTATTTTTCGGAAAGCGATTTTATTTCTTCCAGTTTCATACATAAAACTTCTAGGCAGATTTTGCCTTTTCAAAGATCAACTCTACCTGCCATCCATATTTTTCAGATTTTGAAAGCTTCCCCTCCGCCGAAAATGTCCGTCTGCTCTTTTTGGATTGCAATCCGGCAAGCTTTATCGTTTTGCCTTTAAGGAGATCCGATACCTGTCTTGAAGTAATAGAGCTTTTTCCAAGTCCCGCAAGACAATTTTTGAATAGCGTGAATTTGCATTTATCTTTCCCGGTTGAACAGAAATAGTTTATTTTTCCTTCATGTACCGGTTGCCCGCATTCGGGACAGGTGCCAGCGCTTTTTCTATCATGACCGTTTGCTTTTTGTCCTGGTGGCAAAGAGAGTCCTCGGACCTTCTCAACCATTTCAGTGGCGTAATTCTTTATGCCTTTAAGGAAATCAGTCTTTCCTTCGGCGCTACCGCTTGCGATAGCCTCCAGTTCCTCTTCCCAGATTGCCGTGTAGGCAGGGTCGCTGATTTTTTCTTCACGCACTTTTGAAATAAGGAATATCCCTTTATCGGTAGGGGTAAATACCTTTCCCGATTTTTTCACATATTCCCGCGCGATAAGCGATTCGATTATTGCCGCTCTCGTTGCCGGAGTTCCAAGCCCTGATGTACTTTTAAGGATCTTCTTGTGAGCCGCATCCGTTACGAATTTCTGCGCGTTCATCATCGCTGAAAGGAGAGAAGCATCTGTGTAGCGAGAAGGAGGCGTGGTCTCCTTCTCATCGATGGAAGTAGAATCAGTTGCGACAGGATCCTTTTCATTCATGTCGGGCAGGATTTTATCTTTCTCGATGTTGCCATAAACATCTTTCCATCCGATATCGGTTATCTTTTTCCCAGTGCTTACGAAAAATTCATTTGCAGCTTTTGTGATGACCTTAGTAGATAGGTATTTGTAAGGCGGGTGAAATGCCGCAAGGAACCTTGCAACGATCAAGGTATAAATATTTAGCTCATTATCTGAAAGCCGCCTTGCATCCGGGATGTTTAGTGTAGGGATAAGAGCGTGATGGTCGGTAAGCTTATTGGAGTCGAAAACATTTTTATTCTTTGCAGTTACTGATGTTTTGGAAAGGTCGAATTTTACCGAAACATTTCCACTAAGAACTTTCAGGAGATGGCCGATTTCGGGAACGAGCTCTTCGTTTAAATGTCTGCTTTCAGTTCTTGGATACGATATTGCTTTATACTTCTCGTATAGTGCTTGCGCAATATCAAGTGTCTCTTTTGCCGAAACTCCGAATCGGATGTTTGCTTCTCTTTGCAGATCAGTAAGTGAGAAGAGGAGTGGGGGACGCTCTGTTTTTGGTTCCCTTGAAATGGAAACGATAGTTCCAGGTTTTCCATCAATGCTGTTGCTGATGGCATTCGCCTGTTTTTCGTCGAATATTCTTGAGGATATTTCCTGATTGTCTCCCGTTTCGTTATCTTCTTCCCTTTTGCTTTTATCAGGTGAAGGTATCCAGGATCCTTCGTATCTGCCGTTGACATGTTTGAATTCGGCTTTAATAAGCCAGTAGGGGATAGGTTTGAAATCGCGTATCTCAAGTTCGCGGTCTACGATTATTCTCAAGGTAGGCGTTTGTACCCTGCCTAGGGAATACAACTCGCCGAAATGTACGGTGAACGCCCGTGTTGCGTTAATCCCTATCAGCCAATCCGCCTGTTGGCGCAACATGGCGGATAGGTAGAGTCTGTCAAATTCGCTTGCGCTCCTTAACATGGAGAAGCCTTCCATAACGGTCGCAGGCGTCAAAGCTTTAGATGTCCAGAATCGGTAGAGAGGCTTTTTGTTTCCTGACAGTTTTAGAATGAGCCGTGCGATAAGTTCCCCTTCGCGTCCAGGGTCCGTGCAGATGACTATCTTCCCGGTAACGGTGGAGTTGATTAACTTCTTAACTGTCTTGAATTGGGAAGCACCTTTTTTATTTATCCTGTACTTGAATTCTTCGGGCAGGATAGGGAGTGTTCCAATATCCCATTTAGAATAACGTTTGTCGTAGAACTCGGCGTCTTCCAGCTCTACAAGATGGCCGAACGCCCATGTAACGACATATCCGGTTCCTTCCAGATAGCCGTCCCGCTTTGTGAAGTTGATTCCAAGGCCCGCTGCGATGTCGCGGGCCTGCGATGGTTTCTCACAAAGGATGAGCATAGCGCCCGTTTTGCTGCTCATGATTTTGCTCCGCTAGAAGGGGATGTCATCGTCTTCAGGATTCAGGTTGGTTTCTTCGACTGATTCCCCGTTCCCCTTCTCCTTGCCGTTCATCGGAAGGAATTTCACCTTGCTGGCGATGAGTTCGAGTTTTTTATGTTTCTGGCCGTCTTTCTCCCATGAGTTTTCGCGGAGCCTTCCGTCTACAAGTACTAGGCTCCCCTTCTTGAGGTAGGTATTGCACGCCTCGGCGATTTTGCCGAATGCAACGGTGTTCAAAAAGAGAGTTTCGATCCTTGATTCTTCTTTTACGTTGAATTTTGAATTGATAGCTACTGAAAACTTGGCGACTGTTGTTCCCGTCCCTGGTATCGCCGATTTTTCAGGATCCGCCGTAAGGTTGCCGATCCCTGTGAAATTATTGAACATCTACCTTCCTCCATTAATTAAAGTGTCATAACCTTAATATGCGAAGGGGGTACCCCTAGCTAAGCGTGTTGTCGTATTTACCGGAAACGAAGTGAGGTTTAATAAGGTATTCTTGATAAAGAGTAATCGAATTTGTGGAGGTAATAGAACATATTTGACCAGCCAAATCGTAAAATACTTAAATCTATTGGTACTCAGTGAAATTTTCAGTTATCTGTTTAAAGTTTGTAGCTTTATATTTGTTATAGGCAACCATATCTACAAACACAAATTTATATATTGTATCATTCTGGACACTGTTGATGTCCTCACACCATTGGCGTAACCGCTCCATTTTTAGGGGGACATCAAGATCTGAAAGGCCTTTAGTTTCCACAATGAATATTTCCTTTTCTGAGATCTTAACGATAAAATCAGGATAGTAATTGGAAATATCGCCAGTGGCATTTACATAGTCCAATTTGAAATTCACTCCGAAGTAATTTTTAGCATAGGAAATGACATCCTCACAATTTTCAAGAAAGCTGGCAAATATCAGTTCAAAATGGCTGTCTCCAATAATTTTATTAAATACGCTCTTTTTCGGAATCATGTATCCTTGGTTTTTTACAACGAAAGGTCGGGTTTGTCGTAATTTAATAGTATCCCGGATTTGCGCCTCTCCTCTTTGTTGAATTGTCAGGTTGTTAATAGATTTTTTAAAGGTTTCAATTATTGTCTTCGATGCGGTCAACTCGGATAAATTCCGCATTGTGTTTGGGTGATCAAGTTCCACTTCATTTTCAAACAAGTAATTTTTAACGAAGCTTTTCACCTTTCCATAAAGAATGTCGTATCCACTCACTAAACGAAGATCTTTCATGATAGTTTGCGCAAAATAGCCAATAACACTGCGGTAATCAGCTATACCCGCTGAATCAAGAATGGTGGAGTGTGTAATCGCGCCACTAGTAATGTCCTTAAAGACGATTTCTCTTTGTTCTTTTTCGCTGAAATTTTGGTAGACAACCTTGGCGTTACCAAAGTTGCTCTCATCCATATCGGAAAGATTTTTATATTCTCTATAAACGCGGGGAGTCATTATCGGGATTTCAATATCGAGCTTTTCAATATCCTTTTTTACGTTTTCCTTATCAACTTCAACAACAATCGGTGCATTAGCTTGGGTGCCTTCACCCATTGGTTTTCGTTCCAGAACTACACCCTCTGCTTGTATAGATTCAACAAACTCCATGAAAGCATCAGTACCAACTACGCTGACATATTCCTCGACACCACCAGGATACATTTTTCGCAAACCGCGTCCCAGCGTTTGCTCCGGAAGAATGTTGCTTTTGGATGCATACGGTCGTAGCCCAACAATGGTCGTGACATTTCTAACATCCCAACCTTCTTTAAGCATCATTACAGAAATAATAGCTTTATACGGACTTTCGAAACTGTCTATTTCATTTGCCTGTTTCCGCAGAAGAACCAGTTCCTCCTTATTTTTGCCTGATACAGATTCAGATATTTCCCCGTTGTTTTTTGTATGAATCACCAGTACAGCCCCGTCTAAGTCAGGAAAATTGGCATTCAAATATTCAGCTACGTCATCACAATTTCTGGTGTCGTCGGTCATTACGAAAAGAATGGCCTTCTTCCCCAGCTTCTCATGTTCCTCATATGCCTTACGCCATTCCACTACACCGAGATTAATATAGTCAGCGTATTTTTCTGTGTACTTCGAGCTTTTATGCTCAAGGAGTTTTGCTCTACTAGGAGCATCAGGGAGAACTGGATGCTTAACCACGTTTTGGGAAATTGCCTCAACTAATGGATAATCCACAACTGTTTGAACAAATATTGCCCCATTGTTGTGTTTGGGAGTAGCAGTTACATCAATCTGTAGAGATAATGAATCCCCCTTGAGTTTTAGGCGGTTGTGAATATCTTCAATGGCTTTGAACCATGCCAAACGGGGATCGTGAATGTGATGTGCTTCGTCGTTTAAAACAACAAGTTCGTCAATATCGCGTACAATCATTCCCAAGTCCACTTTGGAGTCAGTTGTTGCTCCTGTAGGCCGCTTCCCCAGAAAATAATCCATTGTGTCTTCATCGTCCGGCGAGGGTGGAATATCGTCACCGGAATAAACACGGTGGATATTTGTTAAAAAGATGTTGCCCGTAGGGCGTGTTATTCTGACCTCATCCTGTATGTGTAATGTCAGCTGAAAATCATCACGCCAGTTACGCCCGCCAACACCGTTATCCGGCAATACAGGATCCTCAAAAAAGATACGCAGACCATCAAAATCTTTGTATATACGGTCAAGTACTATTATATTTGGGGCAATCACAAGGAAATTGCGTGCAAGTCCAGACTCTGGTTCATAAAGTTTATGAAAAAAACTCCAAGCTAACGCCAAGCTCATTACCTTCGTTTTTCCCGCGCCCGTAGCCATTTTTACAACAAATCGTCGCCACGTCTCGTCAAACATACCCGTGGTTACGGCGCCGGAATTATCAAAGCGCATCATGTCGTACTTGTCCTTTACTTCCACAACGTCATGTAAGTAAATGATGGTCTCCAGTGCTTCGCGTTGAGCAAAATAATATTGAAATTCAATCATTGTGCCATCTGATTGAGGCAGTAGATGGGGTGTATTGAACCACCAATTAAGCAGGATTCGGCTGGTCTCCGAGGCTTCAGCATATCCTTTATCTCGCCACTCTTTAACCTGCTTTCGAAGCTCCGGCACTAAAGGTGGCATCAGCTTTTCAAAACTGGAGGATCGTAACGATTCATCAGCCGGAAACCAGCGGATTGCAGGATCAAGGATGGCATGGGGAGAGGATGGGAAATCCTTGTGTAATGCCATCAGGATTTTCCTTTTATATTCACTTCTATGATTTTCATTGTATCGTTACCAAAAATATCAACCACTTTTACGGCAATTTTGCGTCTTCCAGGTGTGCATTCATGGAACACGCTTGTTAATTCAAGCGAGCGGTCTTTTTTGGTGCGGAATGACTGCCACTCGTTTTCGAACACATAATCCCCCGTCCATACTTCTTCGTATTCATCAATTGGTATTTGTGACGTTGCAATCCCTTTTAAAGCTTTCTGTTCTCCAGAAGGTTTTTTAATCCTTATTATTTCTCGTTTGCTTTCGAAATCAAAATCAACCGACCAATAGTCAACCCAGTCGGTCCACTTTTTGGTAAGCTTCTCACGGTGAACAATACCGTCGTTGTCTTTGCTAATTTTCACGATTTGCCCTTTTTCCACTACTATCTTGCTCCCTTTATTCTTAAGGTCAGCTTCGGCAACGGCGATGGAACCTTGTGAATAAAATACGGAAAAATCGATCAACTCCACTGCAACGCTGTTTTTCTTGATGTGGGGTTTAACTTCAATAAAGGAGACATCGTGAAACACCACCTGGTTCTTTTCCACAGCCCGTTTGTCGAACACATCGGCGGGGATGTATTTAGGGGCTATATCTATGCCCTTTGCTTTCGCATCGTCGAGTACGTTGGGGAACAGTCCCATCTCAAATTCGAAACCTAATATATCCACTTTGGTTATATGTTTCTTGCGGCATTCAAGAATAATCTCTTCCACAAACAGGCGGGTAACAGGCATATTTACAGGGCCTACAACGACCAGTCTTCCAGCCTTTTTCCCGTGAAAGGTATGGAAACCCTCAGTTTTCTCAGCTCGGTATGCATTCAAGATAAGATTTAGGAATTCAGCTTCTTTCTCTTCAAGTTGTTTTTGCTGTTCTTCTTCCCGAAGGTTTGGGTTTACGCCGACGTAAAGTTGTCGCTCATATTTCCCAAGGTTGAGTATTTCAAAGGCCCGGTAGTTTTTATCTTCGGTCTTCAATTGGCGCTGTACGCCGATCATCCTCTTGCGGGTTGTATGGATGGCAAATTTCCCGAGGTCGGTAACTATCCACTTGCGCCCCAGCTTTTCCGCGACTGCGGCGGTAGTACCTGAACCACAGAAAAAATCTGCAACCAAATCCTCTTTGTTAGAGGATACTTTGATGATACGTTCTAAGAGGACTTCTGGCTTTTGTGTAGGGTATCCTATTTTTTCTAAAGCATTCCCTTGTATTATAGGTATTTTCCAATAGTCTTCTGGTGTTTTGCCACCCCCCCTTAATCTGTCTCCGCCTTCAGTAGTTCCCATTGCACTAGCTAGACCTGCCCCTCGTCCTGAACGTGCAAGAGTCTCCTCGTCATAAGGAATTAACACTTCATTTGGATTAAATATATTTCCCCCATTTTTAGAGTAAAAATGAATGCTATTATGCACTCTTGGAAAAAATTTAGTCACTTGGGATGGCCGAGTGTAACACCATATTATTTCATTTCGATGATTACCTTTCCCAAACACCTCATCCAAAGCTAATCTGATAAAACTATTAACCCGCCAATCGCAATGCACATAAATACTGCCGTCCTCAGCCAATAGATCTCGCATTAATACCAGCCGTTCGTAGATCATTGCAATAAATGAATCTGCTCCTTTTCCCCAGGTATCACGATATGCAAGTTCTTCCAAAATATTAGGTTTCTTGGTAAAGGTATCGTCACCGATCTCGATATCCATGGAAAAGTCGGCTCCAACATCAAACGGCGGGTCAATGTAAATGAGCTTGATGCCACCCTGTTTTTCTATCTCCTCGCGCAAGGGACCGTTTTTCAGACTGGAAAGGATGAGTTTATTGTCTCCCCAGATAAGTTTATTTGTCCAACCTTTTAGTTGTCTACCTGATTTTGTATCAAAGAGGTCTGGTTGAAGGTTAACCTCCTTTTCGGAGCGCGGTTCGTCAACATGCTCAATGACCTGAAAGGGTAGTACTATATTGCAGACTTCACCGGTTTTGCCGTTCCAGACAAGCTCCACTTCCCGTTTTTCATCGAACAGCAGAAAGCGGTATTTGTCAGGTAGCGGTTTCCCAGCCTCGATGAAGCGAAAAATCTCCTGTTTTTCCTGTTCAGATAACCGTGCCATTATTCCCCTTTTTCTTAGACCGACGAAAAGTACAAAATACAGCTATGCAGTATACTGGACTGAATCAATTTTTTCTATTTCCTGAAATTATGGTAAGAATTTATATTACCTGATGTAATACCATTTACTCAATGAACAAAAGTATGATGTTGGATAAGCACCACTTAACCTGGTTATCGTTAGGCACCATTTTTATAAGGTAGAAACGATAGATAACATGAAAATCAAGTAAGGAGAAAGGTGGTAGTGATTAGAAGGTTTGACCCCTTGAAAACAAAAATGCTTTCAGGAAGTTTATATGCAATATGTGTTTTCGAGGCATTGCCAACACGGGGCACATATGGGGCACAACTTTGCACCAACTCTCATAATTCTCGGAATTGTCGGAAATCTCGGAAGAGTTATGGAAAAGGGAAAAGCTGTTGAAAGAATAGGGGAAACGGCTAAGCCGTTGATAATAAGTTGGTAGTCCCAAGGGGAATCGAACCCCTGTTTCCGCCGTGAGAGGGCGACGTCCTAACCGCTAGACGATGGGACCACTGCTTGTAACGTATTGAATAATAGTGTATTAAAATGACAAAGTCAAAGTAAACACGTTTGGTACACGGTTTTTACTGAAATCGTCACCACTTCTTATCCAAATACAAATATCCAACAATTTTGAGAGGGAAGTATAGCACCAATTCTGATGGTCTTTGACACTAAATTTTCCTGTCGGTTCATTTGAATAATTCAAGCTAATAGCATGATATTTGTTGGGCGGGGCTGATCAATTGTAAAAATGAGATGAATTATTAAAACAGAGGGGGCCGGTTGACGGCCCCCTCCAGGGAATGCATGAGTCACTCACCACTGTTGTTTATGCCATCGAAAATATCTTTTGCGATCAGCAGTTCTTCACGGGTGAATTGAGAATCCATCCATACGAGGTATTCACCCCAATGGAGGAGCATGGTTTGAAGGGCGTCGTATTCGCCTGTCAAGCCTCTTCCGGCAAATTCGTTGAACTCAGTACCGAGCAACTGTTTCATGAGCAGGTCGGTCGCATCGCTTGAGGTGTTTGACAGCACGCCGAACGCCGAAGTGAATTTATTCATTCCAAATACGAAAGGATCGACAAGATAGAAGCCCTCTATCTGTCCGAGATATCCGGTCATCGTAACCGCGTCTACCTGTGCCTTGCCTTTGCCCTTTATGGCAACCGACAACTGGTGTTTCCAGTAACCGATTGTTTTTCCATCTCCGGCCAGAACAATGCCGTTACCGTCGGCGTCCACTGCGTCAAGATCACCAAGGATAGCTGTTGTGTTCACTCCAAA